>NZ_JBQWEL010000024.1:0-74763 GCF_052658925.1 Microvirga medicaginis
ATCCGCCAGCGGCCACTGACACCGACACACGCGCAAAGGCCCGGCACCAACCCCGGGCCTTTCATCCATTGTCATGTCTGATTTCACAGCTGAGACGATGACCATGAAGCTGATTTCAACCGAGAATGAAAACAACTCGGATCAAGCTCTGAAAGCCAATCGATCACCTCTCCTCAATCGCGTCCGCGCGGTGCTCGATACACTCGATCTGGATTGCAAATGCAGAGGCAAGGTCGACGCTGCCCTGGAGCGTTTCGAAGCGCTGGAAACGCGACGCCGGCTGCGCGGCTTGATCCTCGATGCGCGTCATCAAGCTGAACGGATCGCCGCTCTTCTCGAACTCGTCGGCGAGCTCGATACGATCGGCACAGAGGAAACGGATGTGAGCGTCTTCAAAGAGATCGCATGTCTGTTCGAGGACATCAAAGCGGCGGCCGCTCGTGGAGCCGAGGACATGATGAGGGCTGCAAGCTGCGAAACATGCGGACAGAAGCGCACCTGATCCAGAGCATTTTCGGTGAAGTGGATCCGGTTCACCGTCAAAAATGCGGCCCATCAAAAAAGAGAGCTGATTCCATTGCCATGGAATCAGCTCTAGGCTGACAATAGACCCGCATCGCAATCCTCAGATGAAGTCCGACTAACCTGCGACCATGAAAAAAGCGGGGCTAAGACCCCGCTTTTTGGCAACGCGATGAGCCATGCTGGCCGTTAGACCATCCCGAGCGCTTGCATGTAGAGCTCGAGGATCGCCTCTTCTTCCTGACGCTCGGCGTAATCGCGCTTACGTAGGGAAACGATCTTGCGGAGGACCTTGGTGTCAAAGCCGTTGCCCTTGGCCTCGGCATAGACGTCCTTGATGTCTCCGGCGATACCGGCCTTTTCCTCTTCGAGGCGCTCGATGCGCTCGATGAAGGCCTTCAGCTGGTCGGCTGCGACGGATTCGGTGTTGAAAGCTGCGTCATCCATGATGAAGCCCCTTTAGATTGTGGCGTTGGCGCCAGTGATACCCTGGATTTAGTTGAAGCCCTTTTAATGCTTCGACTTCGATTCCTCAAAATTCTTCAATTGTGAGGGAGAGGCTTCCTTCTGATAGCGCTCCTTCCACTCCTCGTAAGGCATGCCGTAGACGTAAGATCGGCTCTCCTCCTTGGAGAGCGCCACGCCCTTGGCGTCGGCCGCGTCTTTCAGCCAGTTCGACAGGCAGTTGCGGCAAAAGCCTGCAAGATTCATGAGGTCGATGTTCTGGACATCCGTGCGCTCGCGCAGATGCTCCAGCAGTCTGCGAAAGGCAGCCGCCTCGAGTTCCGTACGGGTGGTGGCATCGAGATCCTTCATGGGAGCCCTCCGTTCAAAGCTGGCGCAGGCGCTCGCGGGTGCGCGTTCCGAAAATCGTAGGCTTCCGCAGATCCGCCTTTTCGGACAAAGGCTTGAGAAGGCGGGCAAAGCGCTCGGCCCATTCCTCAGCTCCCTCGTCCGAGGCGATCAGATCCTGCCGGATCTCGATCAATGCATTGGCGAGGCCTCGGATCGTGGCGTGCCGGTCGATGGTGTCGCCGGCAAGCGCCCCATCATAAGGTTCGTTGTCCCCCACGACGAGTCCGCTCTCAGCCATCAGACCCTCCAGGAGAGGCTTCGCGTAGCGTTCGTCCGCATCCCAAAGAATTCCCACATGCCAGGGGCGCGGCCAGCCGCGCCAGACCGGCGTGTAGCTGTGCACCGTCACGATGGCGGGCGGATGGCCTGCCGCCATGGCCCTGTGGATTGCTGTGGAAATAGCAGAATCGTAGGGATCGTAGAAGCGCTCGATGCGCCTCTGGACCTCCGCCTCATCCACCTTGGCATTGCCCGGCACCACGGCGCCGTCGGAGAGGCGCATCACGAGCGTCGGGTCGTCCCGGCCCCGGTTGGGGTCGATGACGAGGCGGGAGAATTGAGTGAGGATCGCCGGAGCGTTCAGGCGGCGGGCGAGCGAGCGCGTGACCGCGGCGGCGCCGATATCATAGGCGATATGGCGCTGGAATTCGCCCTCCGGCAGGCCAAGGTCACCCAAATCCGGCGGGACGGCATTGGAGGCGTGGTCGCAGAGAAGGAGAAGGCCGGATTCGAGAGCACCCTCGATGATCTCGACAGGATGGGGCTCAAGGGCGGGCTCGGCGCTCTTGAGCGCGGCAGAGGCGGGCATGATGTGAGGCTGACAAACGAAACATTGATCGGTGGAGGAAAATCCTTACCCTGCACGCTGCCCCCTGACAACGCGACCATCCGCGCAACAGAGATTCACGAAAAGACGATGTCCTCCACCTCGACCCCGGCACGCGCTGAGACCGGCTTCGCCCCCGCTTTTGCAGCTCTCTGCCTCGGCGCGGTGGCCATGGGCATCTCCCCGATTTTCGTGCGCTTCGCCTCCGCCAGCATGGGCGGGGCCCCTCCCGATGTGGGGCCTTTCGCCAGCGCTTTCTGGCGCGTCTCGCTGTGCCTGCCGCTGCTCTATGCCTGGATGCGGATTGAGGAGAGAAAGGCACCCAAGGACGCGCCGCGTGTCCCCTTTTCCAGGGCCGCCGTTCTGGGAGGGCTGGTCTTCACGGGCGACCTCCTGGTCTGGCACCTCGCGATCCTGAAGACGACGGTGGCGAACGCCACCTTCTTTGCCACCATGGCCCCGCTCGTCGTGGTGCTGGTGGTCTGGCTCGTGCTCCGGCAGAAAGTTTCCCGAGGCACTTTCATCGGCCTGGGTCTCTGCCTTGTCGGCGGCGCGGCCCTGATCGGCGAGAGCCTGCAGGCCGATCCTGCCCGCCTCGAAGGCGACCTTTACGGCCTCGCCACAGCCTTCTTCTTCGGCCTGTACTTTATTGTCGCCAGCAAGGCCCGCAAGACCGCCGGCGCGGCGCGGGTGACTTTTGAAACCAGCCTCATCACCGCCGTCCTTCTCTTCATAGTGACCTTGATCTTCGAAAGCCGTGTGTTGCCTCAGACTTGGGCCGGCGCGGCATCACTCTTTGCGATGTCCTATGTCAGCCACGCGGGCGGTCAGGGCCTGCTCTCGATCGCATTGGGCAGCCTGCCCCCGGTCTTCTCGTCCCTTGTGATCTTTCTCGAGGCGATGGCAGCGGCCGTTTTCGGCTGGATCATTCTGGGCGAGCCGTTGACCCTGATCCAATCCTCAGGTGGCGCGTTGATTCTACTGGGAATTTGGGTGGCTCGTCCGGAGCCATAAATCCCCTCGCGCCCTCCTCAAACAAAGGGGAGTCGCGCTTTCCGTTGCCGTTCGAAAGTCGTTCATGGAATTTTCAGCAGGCTAAATGTCGGCAGAAGCTGCTTTTTATCTTGATGCGATCCGTCTTCTGACAGACAAGGATTCGACATAGTTCTCGAAGCATTGTGCGATTTCATTCCTGACTCGTTACCGAATCGACATCCATGAAGGCTCTGACCCTCATATCGGCCTCCCGCTGGCAGACAAGCCTTGCGCTGACCGTGTTCCTGCTCGGCCTCTTCGTTGCCGCGTCTCCGGCGCGCGCGGACCTGCGCCTTTGCAACATGACGCCGAGCCGCGTCGGCATCGCGCTCGGCTATCGCGACGCTCAAGGCTGGGTCACGGAAGGCTGGTGGAACCTGAACGCCCGCGACTGCGAAACCCTGCTCAAGGGTCAGCTCGGCGGCCGTTTCTATTACATCTACGCCATCGATTATGACCGGGGCGGCGAATGGAGCGGACGATCTTTCATGTGCACCCGCGAGCGGGAGTTCACGATCCGCGGCACGGAAGATTGCCTGGCCCGAGGCTTCGATCGCAGCGGCTTCTTCGAAGTCGATACTGGTGAACAAAAGAGCTGGACCATTCAGCTGACGGACACGAACCGTGGGGGGACGCAACCATGAAACGCTCAAGGCGAACGAAGATTCTCGCAACTCTCGGGCCGGCTTCCGAGTCTCAGGAGATGATCGAGAAGCTTTTTCAGGCCGGTGCCGATGTGTTCCGCCTGAACATGAGTCACCTGCCACGCGAGAAGCTGAAAGAGCGCGTCGCAATGATCCGCGCGGTGGAGGCCAAGTTCAAGCGCCCCATCGCGATTCTCGCTGACCTGCAAGGCCCGAAGCTTCGCGTCGGCACGTTCGAGGGCGACAGTGCCATGCTGGCGCCAGGTCAGAACTTCACGCTCGATGCCGATACGGCGCTCGGCGGCAAGGACCGCGTGCACCTGCCCCATCCGGAAATTCTCTCCTCCCTCGAGCCTGGCCATACTGTTCTTATCGATGACGGCAAGCTGCGCCTTCGCGTGAAGAGCGTGAAGCAGGGCTCCGCCACGACGACGGTGGAAGTTGCCGGCAAGATCTCGAACCGCAAGGGCGTGAGCCTGCCGGATACCACGATCCCCGTTGCGGCCATGACGGAGAAAGACCGCTCCGATCTCGAAGCTGCGCTCGATGCGGGCGTCGATTGGATCGCTCTCTCCTTCGTGCAGCGGCCTGAGGATGTAGCCGAGGTCAAGAAGGTCGCGCGTGGGCGCGCGCTCGTCATGTCGAAGCTCGAGAAACCGCAGGCCATCGCCCGCCTCGATGAGATCATGGAGATCTCCGACGCGGTCATGGTCGCACGCGGCGATCTTGGCGTCGAGATGCCGCTGGAAAAAGTGCCCGGCATCCAGAAGCGCATCGTGCGCGCCGCGCGCCGCCTCGGCAAGCCCGTGGTTGTGGCAACGCAGATGCTCGAGTCCATGATTACGTCGCCGGTGCCGACCCGCGCGGAAGTCTCGGACGTGGCCACCGCCGTCTATGATGGCGCGGATGCGGTCATGCTCTCAGCAGAAAGCGCCTCCGGCCAGTATCCCGTCGATGCCGTTGCCACCATGAACCGCATCGCAGAGGAAGTGGAGCAGGACCAGAACTACTGGTCGATCATGCGCACCCTCAACACGGAACCGGAAGCAACGGGCTCCGACGCGATTGCCGCCGGCGCGCATCAGATCGCCGACACGCTCAATCTCAAGACCATGGCGGCCTGGACGTCCTCGGGCTCCACGGCTTTCCGCATCGCGCGCGAGCGTCCGAATTCCACTCTGATTGCGCTGACCCCGAGCCAGGACACGGCCCGTCGCCTCGCGCTCGTGTGGGGCGTGCACTCGATCCGCACCAAGGATGCGAGTGACATCGACGACATGGCCTTCCGCGCCTGCAAGTTCGCCGTGCGCGAAGGCCATGCGGACGTGGGTGACCGCATCATCATCGTGGCAGGCGTTCCGTTCGGCACGCCAGGCGCCACCAACATGGTACGCATCGCTTTCGTCAATCAGGAGCACGCCGCTCAGGCTTGAGGCGCTGTCTGCACCTCGAAGGAGGATCCAGTGCTCTCTGGAATCTCCTTCGAGACGGTCGCGGCGCGACTTCCTCAGGATGAGGTCTTCAGGAAACATTCCGGATTTGCAATCCGCTCCGCCAATTCTTCAATGGCGAACAGGACCCGCTTTCCATCCGCATATTGCGGCATATGCCCGATGCCTGGCATCACGATCAGCTTCGCGCCAGGCACGGCATGAGCGAAAGCGCGGCTGTGCAGATCGGTCCAGACGATCTCGTCGCAATCCCCCGCCACGACGACCACCGGCATGCGGATTTCATGATAGCGGTCGCTTTGACGTGTCACCGCGTCATACATGACAGCGAAGTCCTGCATGTTGGCCTCGTAGGCACGCGGCCGGAAGGCGAGTGGAATGAAGCCTCTGCGGACGATTCCGGGCGGCGGCTTTTGCGGCGCGAAGGTCTTTCTTTTCATCCAGGGCCGCAGCATGAGGGTGATGGGCAGCGCGACCGTGCGCATGAGAAGCCAGCCGGCCCAGGATGCGATGAAGCGCCGATACCAGCCGATATAGCCGCCGGGCCACGGCGTTGTAATTCCCGCGAGAACGAGGATGGCGCCTGCCACGTCCTGATGGTCCAGGGCGAAGTACGGCACGATGGCGCCGGACCAGGAATGCCCGACGATCACGGCGTTGCGCACATCGAGTTTGCGTAAGGCGCTCGCAATCAGCGCCGCCTGTCGCTCAGACTTGGCACCGCTCAAGCCTCCTTTTCTCTCGCTCCAGCCATGTCCAGGCCGGTCGAAGGCAATGACGCGATAGCTTTGCGCGAGATACGACCCGAGGCCGAGCATGGATTCGACGAGGTTGGACGAGGCCCCGTGCAGCAACACAATGGTGCCGCGCGGCTCACCTTCCGGTCGGACATCTCTGTAGTGAAGCCGACAGCCATCTACCTCGATGAATTGTCCCGTGGGTGGATAGCGCCGCTCGATGATCCAGCCGTAAGCATGGGTGAACAACGCCCCGGCCACGACAAGGAAAAGGAGTGCAGCCAGGAGGCTTAAAACGAAACTCATCGTGAACCGTGGGTTGGAGCAGTGGACCCAAAAGTGGAATCCACTTTTGGGATTCGATCCGATGCTCCCGCTTTAAACGGCGCATCGCTGATTGCGGAAGACCAGATCCACTTTTCGCTGACGCGGTCCTTCGGGTCACTGGCGTGGCCCCTCGGGTCCGCACGATGCGCTAGAGATCCTGCCCGTCTACATCGGGGAGGAGGTGGCTCACAATGGTTTGGACGCTCGTTGCTTGAGGGTTGATCTTCAGCACGCGCCGATAGGCCTCGAGAGCGCGCGCCTTGTCGTCCGAGGCCATGAGGATATGGCCAAGCCCTGTCCAGGCATTGAAGTGACGAGGCTCGATCTTGAGGGCGCGGTGGAGATCGGCCATGGCTCCGACGGGATCATCGATCTGATAGAAGACCGTCGCCCGACGGTACCAGGCCTCCGCCCAATTCGGCTGAAGGGCCAGCACCCGGTCGAGCAGTTCGATGGCGAGCGGATAATCCTTCTCGGTGAAGGCCTCCGTGGCCCGGCTCAGGAGCAGATCCGCCGTGTCGGAGCCGGAGCGGGAGAATCGGCGCTCGATCAGATTGGCGATCCCTTCAGCTTCCCGTTCGGACCCGGCCTTGGCAAGGCGGTCGAACAGGTCATCGAGGGTGACAGGCTTCGGAGCCGGACGGGATGCGGGAGCCTCATCCCTGGACGGAGCCTTGGGCCGAGCAGCCTCCTGCGCACTCAAGGGGTACGCGGCCAAGCTCAGGAACAGAGTCATCAAAGACGCAAAAAAGCGCATGCCGGGATTTTAGGATCCCGGCATGCGCGGTCAATTCATAAAAGTGTGTGCGGCGTTGCCGCAGCGCCACTGTCTCCAGGGTTACATCGTTTTGGCGGGGAACCGGAGTCCACTTCCCCGCACGATGCCTTAGCCCTGGCGAGCCTTGTAGCGCTTCTGGGTCTTGTTGATGATATAGACCCGGCCCTTGCGACGCACCAGCTGGTTGTCGCGGTGACGGCCGCGGATCGACTTCAACGAGTTACGGATCTTCATATCCGGTCTCCTGCGGCCCTTCGGGAAGGCCGGAAAAAGAAAATGGTGGGCGCGGCTGGGATCGAACCAGCGACCCCTACGATGTCAACGTAGTGCTCTCCCGCTGAGCTACGCGCCCGGGAAACGGTGATGTTTGACGTCCCGTCTCGGCTGTGGGGGGCGATATACCCAGAAGTGGGCATATGCGCAAGTCATGATGAGCAACCTTTTTTAGGCTGCCATCATTTTATCGACCTCACTCACCAGGTCGCGCAGGTGGAAAGGCTTGGAAAGCACCTTCGCATCCTTCGGAGCCTGGGAATCGGGGTTCAAAGCCACGGCGGCGAAGCCGGTGATGAACATGACCTTGATGTCCGGATCGAGCTCGGTGGCCCGGCGGGCCAGCTCGATCCCGTCCATCTCCGGCATGACGATGTCCGTCAGGAGAAGTTCGAACGGCTCCTCGCGTAGGCGGTTATAGGCGGAAAGGCCGTTGTCGAACGGGGCCACCTCGTAGCCTGCGTTCTCCAGCGCCTTCACCAGAAAGCGCCGCATGTCGTTGTCGTCTTCGGCGAGAAGGATCTTCATCGGCTGCCAAGCCCCGAATCGTGGCGAATGAACTCACGCCTTCATGGCGCCGGACGGGTAAATAACCCGTGAAGGAACGACGCAGCACCCCCATGATATTGTCGTGGACAGGCGGCCCGGCTGCCTTACACTATCGAGAAACGCCATTTCTCTTCAAGAACAGCCATTTTCATGCGGCCAGCCATTGTCGACGAGTTCGATCCCCCTTTTGTCCTCAGCGAACCCACGGCGCAGACGATTCCCTTCGTCTTCAACGCCCCCCATGCCGGAGCCGTCTATCCGGCCTCCTTCCTGGCCGCGTCCCGCCTCGACGCCGTGGCCCTGCGCCGGTCGGAGGACGCCTATGTGGACGAGCTTTTCGCCTCCGTCCCTGAGCTGGGCGCACCGCTCATGGCAGCCCGTTTTCCCCGGGCCTATCTTGACCTCAACCGGGAGCCCTACGAGCTCGATTCCCGCATGTTCGACGGAAGGCTTCCGCCTTTCGTTAATACCCGTTCCATGCGGGTGGCGGGGGGCTTGGGGACCATCCCCCGGATCGTCGCCGACGGGCAGGAGATCTATCACTCGCGCTTAGCCGTCGATGAGGCTCTGCACAGGATCGAATGGCTCTACAAGCCCTATCACCGGACTCTGCGCCAACTCGTGCGCCGCACGGCCGACCTGTTCGGCCACGCCATCCTGATTGATTGTCATTCCATGCCCTCCTCCAGTGTGAGCCGGGACGATGGGCCGAAGGCTGACATCGTTCTCGGCGACCGCTACGGCACTTCCTGCGCCGGCCTCCTGATCGATTTTGTGGAAGCAGCCCTCAGGGGACGCGGCTATACGGTGGTGCGCAACAAGCCCTATGCCGGCGGCTTCATCACCGAGCATTACGGGGAACCGGCCTTGGGCCGGCATGCGCTGCAGGTGGAAATCAATCGGGCGCTCTATATGGATGAGCGCAGCATGGGAAAGAAGCCTGGCTTCGCAACCCTGGCGGATGATCTGTCCCAAGCCTTCATCCAGGTCATTGCGGACCTTGAGGGAGAGCTGACGACCCGGCGCATCGCGGCGGAATAGCTTCAACTCAAGCCTGGAAAAGAAAAAAGGCCGCTGTGAGCGGCCCGAAGTTTAGGGAGGAAACGCCCAAGAAGGGCTACGATAAGGCGACGCCATCGCCATATCGCACTGCAATATTGGCTTCGCGCTGCACAAAAATCAAGTGAGAATTACCGATTTTGTTATGCTTTAGGCGCATATCTGCTCGGATGCGGATCAATAGCCTTGAAATAGAAGACTAGGCTTAGAAGCAGCCAACTACCTAGGACTGCAAAAACAAGCCTATACCCTTCAGGCGAGTAGGTCCCCGTCTCCGAGCGCCCCATGAGGTCTATCAGGACGCCTGTGATGCTCTGGGAGAGGAAGGCTCCGCCCATGGTGCCAATATTCATGAGCGTGATCCCCCGCCCGGTCAGATGCGACGGGAACAGGGATTTCCCGTGTGAGGTCAGGATGGGGGTGTAAGACACGCTCAAGCCGAAAAAAACGAACCAGACCGAGACCAGAGTGAGGTCGAGCGGCGCGAAGACTAGGATCGCCATCATCAGCACTGCCGTCGCGCCGCCGAAGAAAACCGGCCTCTTGTAGCTGCCCCAGAACCGGTCCATCGCGCCCCACAGCAGCATGCCGCAGATCTGAGCCCCTGCCCCGAGGAGCAGGATGCGCCCGCGAGTGGCGAGATCCGCCCCATGCACATCGGTCAGCCATGGGCCGCCCCAGAGGCCGACAATCGAGACGAAGCAGGAATAGGTGGTCAGGTGCATGAAGAAGACTGACCGGAAGGACGGCACCTTCACGGCAGCGGCGACACCTCGGAAGGCCTCGGTCCAGCTCTCCCGCCCTTTAGCGGTATCGGCGTCCTTCGGTACGGCAACGACGATCACAAGGGCCAGAACCACCGTCACCGCTGCCACGACGAGAAACGAACCGCGCCAGCCGATTGCCGCTGCCGAGGCCGCCAACGGCGCGGTGGCGGCAAGCGTCCCGAGATTGGCGCCGCCCATCTGGATGCTGGTGAGGCTCGCAAAGCGCTGCGGCGGGAAGCGCCGCGCATAGATCACGAGCGGCGCCATGAAAAAGGTGGAGCAGCCAAGCCCCATCAGAGCGCGGGCGGCGATCAGCAGCGATGCCGAGGGGGCGATCGCAAAGAGAACTGTTCCGACAACTGCGACGACAGCCGTGGTGAGCATGACGCGCTTCGGACCGTAGCGATCGATGAGGATGCCGATGGGGATCTGAACCGCCGCAAAGGTGAAGAAGAAGGCGCTCGACAGAAGGCCGGTCTGGGTCGCGGAGAGCGACAGCTCGCGAGCCAGATCGTTGGCAATGACGCCGATGGAATTGCGCAGGAATTGACTGACCGCGTAGATCGCCACCAGCGAGGCGATGAGAAACACGGCGGTTTCCGTGCGGGCGGGAGCAACCTTGGCTGCTGAATCCATGGGCGTCTTGTCCTTATCGTGCCGCTGCTCCGTTGCGCATCGTGCGGACCCGGAGGGCCGCGTCAGCGAAAAGTGGCTCCGGTTTTACGCGCAAAACGATGCGCTGTTTAAGACAGGAGCATCGGACCCAAAAGTGGAGACCACTTTTGGGTCCGATGCTCTTGCCGCGCGCAAAACGCTTGATAAAAGCGGAACGACAGCAGGCCAAGGCCTGCCGATACGATTGAAGAGGAAATCCGGGCATGGGGCTCATCGACTTCACGCATTTCGTCAACGAGCTTGCCACTTCGTCCGGCCAAGCGATCATGCCGTTCTTCCGAACGGCCATCGCGTCGGAGGACAAGTCCCGCGGCGGCGCCTTCGATCCGGTGACGGAAGCGGACCGGGCGAGCGAAGCCACCATGCGCCATCTCATCAAGCGCAGTTTCCCCACGCATGGCATCATCGGCGAGGAGTTCGGGTCCGAGAACGCGGATGCCGACTATGTGTGGGTGCTCGATCCCATCGACGGCACGCGCGCCTTCATCGCAGGCCTTCCCACTTGGGGCACGCTGATCGGCCTTACCTACAAGGGCCGGCCGGTCTTCGGCATGATGCACCAGCCCTTCACGGGTGAGCGCTTCTTCGGCGATGGCGGTAGCGCCAGCTATCGGGGCCCCGGCGGCGAGCGCAAGCTCATGACGCGCCGCTGCGCCTCGCTCAAGGACGCCGTCATCTCCACCACCAGCCCGCGCCTCTTCGCCGGCGAGGAGCTGCGCGCCTATGATCGTGTGGAGAGCGTCGCGCGCCTCGCCCGCTATGGCTGTGATTGCTATGCCTATTGCATGCTCGCGGCCGGCCACATCGATCTCGTCGTGGAATCGGGCCTCAAGCCCTACGACATCGCGGCTTTGGTGCCGATCATCGAAGGCGCAGGCGGCATCGTCACCACCTGGGACGGCGGCTCAGCCGCCAATGGCGGGCGCATCGTCGCGGCGGGCGATCGCCGGGTCCACACCGCCGCCGTCGAGCTGCTCAGCCGATAAACCCAACGCATCCAAGTCCGCCTGTTGCTCGAACACCGGATCAGGCGTTCCGGGAATAAAGGCATCGAAGGCTGCCCAGAACTGCTCCCGGATTTCGTCACGCTCCATGAGAATCTCGTGCCGCGCGCCGGGGATGACGATGGCGTGCCCTGCCTTGAGGCGCGCCGCGAAACGCTCCGTCGCAGGCGTCGCGCAGACCGGATCTTCGCCGGCTGCAATGATGAGCGTCGGCAGGCGGATCTTCAGCGCGTAATTCGGCGCAGTGAAGCACTTCATGAAGCGGAAAGCGGAATCGAGCCACGCCACCGTCGGCGCGCCAATGGCACCGGGCCCGATGGCCGTAGCCGCATCGGCATTGCGAGAGTAGCGCACCGGATCGCTCGTGAGGCGGTTGCCCTTGAACGGCATGGTGGAGATTGATGTTTCACCACCGCCGGGAACGAACATCTTGCCGAGCCCGAGGAGCCGCAAGACCGACGCAAGAAAGGCCGCAGAGCGCGGGTTCTTGATGATGGAGAGCGCGATCATCGGCGTCGTGGTCACGAGCCTGCGGAAGGGGAGCCAGCCTTCATGGGCCTCGTTGAGCGCAATGGCTCCTCCCATGGAATGGGCGAGCGCGAAATGGGGCTGCGGCATGTGCGGGATCAGAATCTGGTCGCGCACGGCCTCGAGGTCGAGCCGATAATCGGCGAAGCGCCGCACATGGCCCTTGCGGGGGTTTTTTACCTGACGGCCCGACAGGCCCTGCCCGCGCCAGTCGAACGTCACGACTGCAAAGCCGCGCTTCAGGAGATCGCTCACCGTCTCGAAATACTTCTCGATGAACTCCGCCCTGCCCTGCAGCACGCAGACCGTGCCCTTGGGCTGGTCTGTTTCGGCCATCCAATAGGCAACACGCAGAGATACGCCGTCGGCGGTAGTGATGCTGGTGAGCACCGGCTTGCCGGGCACAGGGTTATCAGGGGTGGGGAAGAATTCCACGGCAGGTCTCATGGCAAGGCTGTCACCTTCTTTATAGGGCGCTTTTCCCTCAAAGGGCGAGCCTTGAAAGCTGCCGCATCTATTCCCACATGGAAACCGTGGCGGCCAGTTGGCGTCACGAAACCCGGATCCAGCCTCATGAAGGTGGATCTTCAACAAATGCATGTTGCTTCTGATGGAGGATATGCCATGCGACAGTTCGATCTTGCACCGCTCTACCGCAACACGGTCGGTTTCGACCGCCTGTTCTCGATGCTCGACCAGATGGTTGGCGTCGACGCGGCTCCGAGCTACCCGCCCTACAACATCGAGCGCACCGGCGAGAATGCCTATCGCATCTCGATCGCGGTTGCCGGCTTTACCGACAAAGATCTCACCATCGAGGTGAAGGAAAACACCCTCTCCGTGCACGGTGAGCGCAAGCCCCATGAAGAGCGCAAGGCTGCCGTGCTCCATCAGGGCATCGCGGCACGCAGCTTCGATCGGCGCTTCCAGCTGGCCGATGGCGTTCAGGTAACGGGGGCTGCCCTCGAAAACGGCCTTCTCCACATCGACCTCGTGCGCGAGACGCCCGAGGCCAAGAAGCCGAAGCTCATTCCGATTTCTTCCAACGGCGCCCAGGCCGTCGAGACCAAGCAGGCCGCCTAAGGCCTTCTTGAGACCCTGAAATAAAAGAGCGCCCCGGTTGGCCCGGGGCGCTTTTCTTTTTTGAAACCTGGTCCTGGTTGTCCCGCCGGGGCTGGAGGTGGGCCCCTTTGGTAAAGGTCTCGTGGGGCCACACATTGCGGGCGAATGCGGCAGGGTTAGGGCAATCTCACTCTGCCGCCTGTCGGGAAGCCACCGAACAGGCAATGTCGAGCACCTTGTGCACATCCTCCTCTCTCGTCGCGAAGGACACCACGAGGCGGATCAATGCCTCATCCGGGCCGACCTGCTCAGCCTCAGGCAGGCTCAGTTCCGTCCAGGGATGATAGAGTACGCCCGCACTCTTGAGGGCCTTGTCCATAGCGGCCGGAATGATGGGGAAGACCTCGTTGGCCTGTGTCTCCCAGGCGAGGCGCACACCGGGAAGCCGGGCGAGCCCGTCCGAAAGGAGCCTTGCCAGCCTGTTGGCGTGGCGGGCATTGTCGTACCAGTGATCGTCCGCGAAATAGCCTTCGAACTGCGCGGAGATCAGGCGGCCCTTGGAGATGATCTGGCCTGCGCGCTTAGCCCGGTAGTCCAGCGCCTCGGCGAGTTCCGGCTTGAACACCACGATGGCCTCGGCCATGAGGCAACCGTTCTTCGTGGCGCCGAAGGAGAGAATGTCCACGCCCTGCTTCCAGGTCATCTCGGCGGGAGTGCAGCCGAGCGACACGAGGGCATTGGCAAAGCGCGCTCCGTCCATGTGGAAGGCAAGACCATGCTCGCGGCAGATCTGGCCCAGGCCTTTAAGTTCGTCGAGATCATAGACCAAGCCGCATTCGGTCACCTGCGAGATTGACAGGGCCTTGGGCGGCATCTGCTTCACTGCCTTCGGCAGGCCCTTGAGATAAGCCGAGACGCCCTCGGCCGTGAGCTTGGCCCCGGTGCCCGGGAGGCCTGCCAGTTTTGCCCCGTGCATGAAGAATTCCGGCGCGCCGCATTCATCGTCAATGACATGCGCCTCTCGATGACAGACGCACAGGCCATAGGGCGGCACGGCAGAGGAGAGCGCCAACGCGTTGGCGGCGGTGCCCGTGGTGACGAAGAACACCGAAACGTCCCGCTCGAAGATCTCGTTGAAGCGCGCCTTCACCCGCTTGGTGATCTCGTCGCCCCCATAGGCCGCCATCGCCCCGGCATTGGCCTCTGCCAGGGACTGCAGAACCCGGGAGCTGGCGCCCACGATGTTGTCGCTTGCGAAATTCATAGACCTCTCCTCGGTGCGGCTACCCTCTTCATTGAAGCCAACATGTCAAGATGGTTGACCCATCGGAGAAGACTTTCGTTTCGGGATTGGGAAGAATTGCTTTTGTTACATTCCGAGTCGTCGGCTTGTAACTTTTGTCTAAAATTTTTCTAAACCCTCTTGTGCGGGGTCATGAACTCTGGCACTTTGCCGGCATTAGGACAGTGATGCTGTCCCTTTTGGGGTGCCTGCACTCCTTTTCGCCTGAGGTTTTCTTGATGCTTCGCCAGACGCGAACGAAACGAGATACCACGAAAGCCGCCCGCAAAGCGTGGGCGGAACGGGCGACTCTGGGCTAAAGACAGCCCAAAGGTGCCCGCGAGGTGCGGGCTCCCCTGCCGGACCCAACCCTCGACAACCCGAAAAGCGGCGGGCACTCCGGACGATCCCCTCATCCGGCGGCCCGAAAACCGCCTCGAAAACCACCGCATCGTGCGGAAAAGTGGGAACCGGTTTTCCGCCCCACACGATGCGGAAGTTAAAAACAAGTATCGGATTGTTCCCAAAAGTGCGTCCCACTTTTGGGTCCGATGCTCAGATGACGTGTTCGGATGTGAGGATCTGATAATGAGCGACGTGCCGATGAAGAGCCCTGGAGTGAAAGTCTCGAGCCGCACGGCCGTCAAAACGGATGCGCGGTCCGTGCGCGATCCGGGCCTGCCCCCGGCCCAAGGCCTCTACGATCCTTCCAACGAGCAGGATTCCTGCGGCGTCGGCTTCATCGCCGACATGAAGAACCGCAAGTCGCACGACATCGTTGAGCAGGGCCTCGCCATCCTTCACAACCTCGACCATCGCGGTGCGGTGGGCGCGGACCCGAAGATGGGCGACGGCTGCGGCATCCTGGTTCAGATCCCGCACAAGTTCTTTGCGGCTGAATGCGCCAAGGTCGGCATCTGGCTGCCTGAGGAAGGCCAGTACGGCGTCGGCCACCTGTTCATGCCGCGCGACCCGGAAGGCTTCAAGCTCGTCGAGGAGATCGTCACCAAGGCGATCACCGACGAGGGCCTGCAGGTGCTGGGCTGGCGCGAGGTGCCGGTCGACTCGAGCGATCTCGGCGAGAGCGTGAAGGCCACCGAGCCCCTGCACCGCCAGATCTTCATCGGCAAGGGCAAGGGAATGGACGACCAGGAGACGTTCGAGCGTCGCCTGTTCCTCGCCCGCAAGGTCATCTCCAATGCCGTCTACGATATGAAGGACGAGCGCACCGCCGGTTACTACCCGGTGAGCCTGTCCTCGCGCACCATTGTCTACAAGGGCATGGTGCTCGTGACGCAGCTGCGCGACTATTACCTCGACCTGCAGGACCCGCGCTTCGAGAGCGCCATCGCCCTCGTGCACCAGCGCTTTGCGACGAACACCTTCCCCACCTGGCAGCTCGCGCATCCCTATCGCATGGTCGCGCATAACGGCGAGATCAACACGCTGCGCGGCAACGTGAACTGGATGGCGGCGCGCCAGGCCTCCGTCGATTCCGAGCTCTTCGGCAACGACATCTCGAAGCTATGGCCGATTTCTTATGAGGGCCAGTCCGACACCGCCTGCTTCGACAACGCGCTCGAGTTCCTGGTGCGCGGCGGCTACTCGCTGTCACACGCGATGATGATGCTGATCCCGGAAGCATGGGCCGGCAATCCGCTCATGAACGACGATCGCCGCGCGTTCTATGAATATCACGCCGCTCTCATGGAGCCGTGGGACGGCCCCGCCGCCGTGTGCTTCACCGACGGCAAGCAGATCGGCGCGACACTCGACCGCAACGGCCTTCGCCCTGCGCGCTACCTCGTGACCGATGACGGCCTCGTGGTCCTCGCCTCCGAGATGGGCGTGCTGCCGATTCCGGAAGAGAAGATTGTCGAGAAGTGGCGCCTGCAGCCAGGCAAGATGCTCCTTATCGACTTGGAGGAAGGCCGCATCATCTCCGACGACGAGATCAAGCAGCAGCTCTCCAATGCGCATCCCTATAAGGAGTGGCTGAAGCGCACGCAGATCGTGCTGGAAGATCTGAAGCCCGTGCAGGCTCGCGAGTCGCGCACCGATGTGTCGCTGCTCGATCGCCAGCAGGCCTTCGGCTACACGGCGGAAGACCTAAAGCTTCTCATGCAGCCCATGGCCGTCACCGGCCAGGAAGCGGTCGGCTCCATGGGATCGGACACGCCGATCTCCGCGCTCTCCGACAAGCCGAAGCTGCTCTATACTTACTTCAAGCAGAACTTCGCGCAGGTGACGAACCCGCCGATCGATCCGATCCGCGAGGAACTCGTCATGAGCCTCGTGTCGTTCATCGGCCCGCGTCCGAACATCCTCGATCTCGAGGGCACCTCACGCCGCAAGCGGTTGGAAGTTCGCCAGCCGATCCTCACCAATGAGGACCTGGAGAAGATCCGCTGCATTGGCCACTTCGAGGATCGCTTCGACACGAAAACGCTCGACATCACCTATCCGGCGGAGCTCGGAGCTTCAGCTCTCGACGGTGCGCTCGACCGTCTCTGCGATCGTGCGGAAGCAGCGGTCCATGGCGGCTACAACATCATCATCCTCTCCGACCGCATGGTGGGCCCAGACCGCATTCCGATCCCGACACTCCTCGCGACGGCTGCGGTGCACAACTACCTGATCCGCAAGGGCCTACGTACTTCGGTCGGCCTCGTGGTCGAGTCCGGCGAGCCGCGTGAGATCCATCACTTCGCATGCCTCGCCGGCTATGGTGCGGAGGCGATCAATCCTTATCTTGCTTTCGACACCATCGCCGACATGCTTGCCAAGGGTGAGCTGCCGGAAGAGGTGGACGCTGACGAGGCGATCAAGCGCTACATCAAGTCCATCGGCAAGGGCCTGCTCAAGGTGATGTCCAAGATGGGCATCTCGACCTACCAGTCTTATTGCGGCGCGCAGATCTTCGACGCGGTTGGCCTGCGCTCCGAATTCGTGGCACGCGACTTCTTCGGCACCGCGACCTCTATCGAGGGTGTCGGCATGGACGAGATCGCGGAGGAGAACGTGCGCCGTCATCGCGACGCCTTCGGCGATGCGCCGATCTACCGTAACGCGCTTGATGTCGGCGGCGAATACGCTTTCCGTCAGCGCGGCGAAGTGCATGCTTGGAACCCGGACACGGTGGCCACGCTCCAGCACGCCGTTCGCCTCAACGCGCAGGAGCGCTATCGCGAGTTCGCGCGCCTCGTGAACGAGCAGGACAACGAGCTCAAGACCATCCGTGGCCTCTTCCGCATCAAGAGGGCGGAGGAGACGGGCCGCGCACCGGTTCCCTTAAGTGAAGTCGAGCCTGCGCAGGAGATCGTGAAGCGCTTCTCCACGGGCGCCATGTCCTTCGGCTCGATCTCGAAGGAAGCCCACGAGACGCTCGCGCTTGCCATGAACGCCATCGGCGGCAAGTCCAATACCGGCGAAGGCGGCGAGGAGCCGGAGCGCTTCAGGCTTCTGCCCGATGGACGTTCCAAGCGTTCCGCCATCAAGCAGGTCGCTTCCGGTCGCTTCGGTGTGACGACGGAATATCTCGTCAACGCGGACATGATGCAGATCAAGGTCGCGCAGGGTGCAAAGCCCGGCGAAGGCGGCCAGCTGCCCGGTCACAAGGTCGACGTGAAGATCGCCCGCGTGCGTCACTCGACCCCGGGCGTGGGCCTCATCTCCCCGCCGCCGCACCATGACATCTACTCGATCGAGGATCTCGCGCAGCTGATCTTCGACCTGAAGAACGTGAACCCGGCAGCGGATGTCTCCGTGAAGCTCGTCGCGGAAGTCGGCGTCGGCACCGTGGCCGCAGGCGTCGCCAAGGCACGAGCCGATCACATTACGATCTCGGGCTTCGAGGGCGGCACGGGCGCGTCCCCCCTCACTTCGCTCAAGCATGCGGGCTCGCCATGGGAGATCGGCTTGGCCGAGACGCAGCAGACCCTCGTGCTCAACCGTCTGCGCGGCCGTGTGGCGCTGCAGGCCGACGGCGGCCTGCGCACCGGCCGTGACGTGGTGATCGCGGCGCTGCTTGGTGCCGACGAGTACGGCTTCTCAACCGCGCCGCTGATCGCTGCCGGCTGCATCATGATGCGCAAGTGCCATCTGAACACCTGCCCGGTCGGCGTCGCCACGCAGGATCCGGTGCTGCGCAAGCGCTTCAAGGGTCTGCCCGAGCACGTCATCAACTACTTCTTCTTCGTCGCCGAGGAAGTGCGCGAGCTGATGGCGGAGATGGGTTTCACCACGCTTGACGAGATGGTCGGCCAATCCGACCTGCTCGACAAGAACGCGGCCATCAACCACTGGAAGGCGAAGGGTCTCGACTTCACGAAGCTCTTCCACAAGCCGGAGGTGCCGGCATCCGTCGCGATCCGCCACCAGGAGCGTCAGGTCCATCCCATCGCGAACGTGCTCGACCGCGAGTTCATCGCGCAGGCTGGCCCTGCTCTCGAGAAAGGCGAAGCCGTCACGATCGAGGCGACGATCCGCAGCTCCGATCGTTCGGCGGGTGCGATGCTCTCCGGCGAAGTCGCCAAGCGCTACGGCCATGAGGGCCTGCCCGACGACACGATCAAGGTGAAGCTGAAGGGCACCGCTGGCCAGAGCTTCGGTGCATGGCTCGCCGCAGGCGTGACCATCGAACTCGAAGGCGTTGCAAACGACTATGTCGGCAAGGGCCTGTCCGGCGGCAAGCTGATCATCAAGCCGTCGCCCGACACCAAAGCCGTGCCTGAGCGCTCGATCATCGTCGGCAACACCGTGATGTATGGGGCGATCTCCGGCGAGGCTTACTTCCGCGGTGTGGCGGGCGAGCGTTTCGCCGTGCGCAATTCCGGCGCCATCGCGGTGGTGGAAGGCACGGGCGATCACGGCTGCGAATACATGACCGGCGGCCTCGTGGTCGTACTCGGTCAGACGGGCCGCAACTTCGCCGCGGGCATGTCGGGCGGCATCGCCTATGTGCTCGACGAGGACGGCACGTTCTCCAAGCGCTGCAATCTCTCCATGGTCGATCTCGAACCCGTCGAGGAGGAGGAGGACCTCATGCGTCGTCTCCACCATCACGGCGGCGATCTGGAAACGAAGGGCCGCATCGACATCATGGCCAACATGTCCGGCCCTGACGAAGAGCGCCTGATGCAGCTGATTACCAATCACCACACCTATACGGGTTCGGCTCGTGCGAAGGAGATCCTCGACAACTGGGCGACCTTCCGCACCAGGTTCGTGAAGGTGATGCCGGTTGAATACCGTCGCGCGCTCCAGGAGATGGATCGTCTCCGGAACCTGCAGGCTGCGGAATAAGGATTAAGGGGCAAACCGATGGGTAAGGTCACAGGCTTTCTCGAATACGACCGGCAGGAGCAGAAGTATCAGCTCGCCGGTGAGCGCGTGCGCCACTTTCGCGAGTTCACGCTGCCGCTCGACGACAACGATCTGAAGAAGCAGGCGGGACGCTGCATGGATTGCGGCATTCCCTTCTGCCACGGTCCGACGGGCTGTCCAGTGCACAACCAGATTCCCGATTGGAACGATCTGGTCTGGCAGAGCGATTGGGAGGAGGCTGCGCGCAACCTCCACACCACCAACAACTTCCCCGAGTTCACGGGCCGCATCTGCCCCGCGCCCTGCGAGGAGGCATGCACGCTCAACCTCGAAAACCAGCCGGTCACCATCAAGACGATTGAGCAGGCCATCGCCGACAAGGCATGGGAAATGGGCTTCATCAAGCCCGAGCCTGCCGAGATCTCGACTGGCAAGCGGGTTGCGATCATCGGTTCCGGTCCTGCGGGTCTTGCGGCTGCACAGCAGCTCGCGCGCGCAGGCCATGAGGTGCATGTGTTCGAGCGCCAGGCAAAGCCCGGCGGTCTGCTGCGCTACGGGATTCCGGACTTCAAGATGGAGAAGTACCACATCGACCGCCGCGTGAAGCAGATGGAGGCCGAAGGCGTCGTCTTCCATTGCGGCGTCAATATCGGCGTGGATCGCAGCTTCGCCTCGCTCCACAACGAGTACGATGCGGTGCTCTTCGCCGGTGGCGCGGAAGATCCGCGCAATCCGAACCTGCCGGGCCAGGACCTGAAGGGTGTGCATTACGCGATGCCGTATCTCACCCAGTCGAACCAGCGCGTCGGTGGTGAAGAGGTAACAGTTGAGCCGATCCTCGCAGGCGGCAAGCACGTCGTCGTCATCGGCGGCGGCGATACGGCGTCCGACTGCGTCGGCACCGCGTTTCGTCAGGGCGCGGTCTCCGTGACGCAGCTCGACATTCGCCCCAGGCCTCCGGAGCGTGAGGACAAGCTGACCGTGTGGCCCTATTGGCCGACGAAGATGCGCACCTCCTCCAGCCAGGCCGAAGGTGCCGAGCGCGAGTTCCAGGCGGCGACGCTGGGCATCCAAGGCAAGAAGGGCTACGTCACCGGCGTGCAATGCGCGCGCGTCGACGAGAAGCGCCAGCCTATTCCGGGCAGCGAGTTCGTGCTCAAGGCTGATCTCGTGTTCGTCGCCATCGGCTTTGCAGGCTCCGTGAAGGAAGGCCTGCTGGAGCAGTCCGGCGTCGCTATTGATCGGCGCGGCAACGTGGTTGCCGATGACAAGAGCTACAAGACCTCGAACGACAAGGTCTTTGTGGCTGGCGACATGCGCCGCGGCCAGTCCCTCGTGGTGTGGGCGATCCGCGAAGGTCGCCAGGCAGCGCGTGCCATTGACATCTACCTGATGGGCGAGAGCAACCTGCCGGTCTGATCAATCGGCCTCAGCAAACAAAAAGGCGGCCGATCCACCGGATCAGGCCGCCTTTTTCATTCTGTTGATGAATAGCTCCGCGGCCAACGGAAATCGTCGGCGCGTCCGGGGCGGGAGCTTGGTGCGATACCGGTGCGCAGGGCGCGCTGCACGGGATAAGCGTTGTCACCGTTGAGCTTCGGTGCGCCGGAGACCAACTTTCCGCCGGGCGCTACATCCTGGCGCGTCAGCGGCAGCACAGGGCCGACAAGGGGCTTCGCAGGCAATGCAACTGGAACGGCAGGATCGGGCGGGGCGGGAATGGCCGCTTCGATGTTCGTGACAGGCTGGCCATCCGCGGGGGCTGCCGCAACCGGCGCGCCGGTGCGGATCGATTCCAGGATCTTTTTGATCTCCACATCGGCGAAATGCGCGACCTTGCGCGCCCCCGCCTTGGTGAAGGACACGCCGTCTTCCGTGCGAAGCCGCGCGGGCTCGCCATCGACGTCGGGGCCGAAGGAAGTGTAGCGGTTCTCATCGTCCACGAAGCCGGGGAAGATATCCACGTAGGCTCCACCATGACGCTGCACGCTTTCGTGGTAGACCTCGTTCATGGCCATGAGATCCTCGGAAAGCCTGCTGCTCTTCATCGGCGGCAGGCCGATCCAGACCACGGGGATGTTGCGTTCCTTGAACGTGTCCAGGATGACATCGACACGCTTCGTGTAGATCTCCTTCCAGCGGTCGGAGAGAAGATCGATCCTGTCATCGCCCTCCTGCAGGGCCTGACGGTCGCTCAAGCCCAGCATGACGACGGCGAGTGTTGCCTTCTGTCCGGAATCGAGGGTCGCCTTGATGAAATTCGGCCATTCCGCCGGATCGCTGCGCACGAGATTGCTGCCGCCCCGGATCTTGCCCACGATGGCCACATCCTGGTTTTCGGCATAGACCGTGTCGAGACCTTGGCGTGCGAACTCGGCAAGCGAATCGCCGAAAACCACCACATGGGTGGTGGGGTTCGTTTTGGGCTTTTCGGCGCGCGCGGCGGCGGCTGGCGGGGGAGCCGCCTTGCGCGGCTTGGCGACGGGCTGGCGCGCAGGCGGAGGCGGATCGTCCGGAACACCGAAGAAACGGCGCAGGCTGAAGCCCTGCTGAGGCTGGGCCGGTTGCACGAGCTTGCCTGGATAATAGCCGGGTGGGTAGGCGCGAGAATCGCGATAAGCCGGCGCAGCCGGCTGTTGCTGATAATAATAGCCCTGCGCCATGACCGAAGCCCCGCTTCCCCATGCGAGAAGCAGGCTTAAAGTCACGAGGCGAAGGATCGTCAGCAAACGCATGGGTGGTTCCACTCCGGTCCGGTCCACCCTGTTATAGAGCCTTCCCCGGACCTGTCAGCGGGCCGTGCGCAATTCGCGCAAGACCGCGTAATCGGCATAGCCGTCGGGAATCAAGCCACGCCGGAGCTGGAAGTTCCGCACGGCCTCCCGGGTCTTGGAGCCGAATTTGCCGTCCGTCTCGCCCTCGTAGAAGCCGAGCCGGGCCAGGCGCTGCTGCAGTTCCTGACGCTCGTCCTTGGCGAGCATGGGCTGGTCCTTGGGCCATGCCCCCTGGATCGGCAGCCCGCCCATGATCCGGTCGCCCAGATGCGCCACGCCCATGGCGTAGGCATCGGACGAGTTGTAGGTCTTGATCACGTCGTAATTGCTCGTGACCAGGAAGGCCGGGCCGTTCGCTCCGCCGGGCAGGAACAGGCTGGCCTCCCCCGTCCGCGGCATGGCCTTGCCGTCAAGCCGACGAACGCCCAGCGCCTGCCAATAGGCGAAGTTCTGCTTCAGATGACGGAAGTCGAAGCTCTGCGGCAGCTTGACCTCGAAGCCCCAGGGCAGCCCCGGCTGCCAACCCTGCTTGCGCAGGTAATTGGCGGTGGAAGCCATGGCATCCGGCACCGAGGACCAGATGTCGCGTACCCCGTCCCGATTGCCGTCGACGGCGTATTTCATGAAACTCGAGGGCATGAACTGGGTCTGGCCCATGGCTCCGGCCCAGGAGCCCAGCATCTTGTCCCGATCGATATGCTCCTCGTCCAGGATCTGGAGTGCGATTAGCAGCTCCTCCTTGAAGAAGTCGTCCCGGTAGCCGGTATAGGCCAGCGTCGCGAGCGCCCGTACCGCATAGATCGAGCCGGTGAAACTGCCGAAATTGGTCTCCATGCCCCAGACGCCGAGCACGACGGAGCGGGGGACGCCATAGGTCCTCTCGATAGCCGCCAGGGTCTTCGACCATTCGGCATTCATCTCACGACCCCGCTGCAGGCGCTGAGCCGAGATGGAGCCGTTGATGTAGTCCCAGATCGGGCGGACGAACTCGGATTGTTTTTTGGTGAGCGCAATGATCTTGGGGTCGGGCTGAACGCCTCGGAAGGCCTCGTCGAAGGTGGCGCGCGAGATGCCGCGCGCCTTGGCCGCCGGCCACAGGCTCTGCACGAAGCGCTGGAACCCGGCCTCCGAGACCTCCTGCGCCTGCGCGGGACGTAGCCCATCCTCCACACCGATGGTGATGCTCAGACCGAGAAGGAGGGCGCCACAGAAGCGGCGGACCAAGCGCATCGTGCGGAAAAGTGGCTCCGGTTTTCCGCCCCGAACGATGAGTTGCTTAAAGAAGGGAGCATCGGATGAGTCCCAAAAGTGGATCCCACTTTTGGGTCCGATGCTCGGGAAAGGCGGCAGGGCCATGAATGTCGCTCACGGAGACAGGGCGGATTTAGCCCTGCCATTGCGACACTAAGAGAGTTAACAGCCGGTTGATAGGTAGCCTTATAGGTAGTCCCTATGCGGCCTTTCGTTCCGCCAGGGTTCGCTCCCAACGCAGGGCCTGATCGACGATTTCCGCGAGATCGTCATGCTGCGGCTTCCAGCCCAGCTTACGAATGCGGTCGACCTGGGCCACGAGCTGAGCCGGATCGCCCGGGCGACGGGGGCTCAGGCGCACCTCGAAATCGATGCCGGAAACCCGTCTGACTACGTCCACGACTTCCAGAACCGAAGCGCCGTGGCCATAGCCGCAATTCATGACGGCACAGTCGCCACCCTCGCGCAGAGATTTCAGGGCCACGAGGTGGGCACGGGCGAGGTCGTTCACCTGGATATAGTCGCGCACGCAGGTGCCGTCGGGCGTCACGTAATCCGTGCCGAACACGTCGAGATAGGGCCGCTGGCCGAGGGCCGCCTGGGCTGCCACCTTGATGAGGTGGGTGGCCTGAGGTGTCGATTGGCCGGAACGGCCCTTGGGGTCTGCGCCGGCGACATTGAAATAGCGCAGGATGGCGTAGCGAAGCCCATGGGCGGTGTGGGCGTCCTGGAGCATCCACTCGCTCATGAGCTTGCTGCGTCCGTAAGGATTGATCGGGACCAAGGGCATGTCCTCGGTCAGAAGCGGAGCTTCGGCATTGCCGTAGACGGCGGCCGTCGAGGAGAAGACGAAGCTCCTGATCCCCGTCTGGACCGCCGTCTCAATGAGCGCACGCGTCTTGACGGTGTTGTTGAAGTAATAGCCCAGCGGATCGGTGACCGATTCCGGCACCACGATCCGGGCTGCGAAATGCATGATGCTGTCGATCCCGTGCTCCTCGACGATTCTGGTCACCAGGGCCTGATCGCCCACATCACCTACGACGAGAGTGGCCTCGGACGGGACGGCCCAGCGGAAACCGGTGGACAGATTATCGAGAACCACCACCTGCTCGCCCGCATCCAGAAGCTCGAGCACCATGTGGCTGCCGATATAACCTGCGCCGCCCGTGACCAGTACCGCCATGTTCATCCTCCTCAAAGCCTGCCTGACATGACAGTTTAACAAAAACGCTTCAGCTTCAATTCAGGTCCCGGGCTTCAATAGAGGATGCAACTCCGATGCAAAGGCAGGGTATCCGGCGTTGGAAGGGACCTTAAGCTTGACAGTGAACGGTTTTCTTTTCCTTGTCCTGCCTTAGATTGTCCCCCTCTTCCTGCTCAAACATGGCTCGATCGATGAAGCGCATTCGCAAAGCAGTTCTTCCTGTTGCCGGTCTCGGCACCCGTTTCCTTCCCGCAACCAAGGCCGTGCCGAAGGAGATGCTGTGCGTGGTGGACCGCCCCGTGGTGCAGCACGTGGTGGATGAGGCCAGGGCCGCCGGAATTGAGCATTTCATCTTCGTCACGGGCCGCAACAAAGCCGTGATCGAGGATCATTTCGACATCGCCTATGAGCTGAATCAGACCCTTGAGGCGCGTGGCAAGACGAAGGAGCTGGAGCTTCTGGCCAAGGACCAGCCTCAGGCCGGACAGACGAGCTTTACCCGACAGCAGGAGCCGCTGGGCCTGGGCCATGCGGTGTGGTGCGCCCGTGAGCTCGTGGGCGATGAGCCCTTCGCGGTCATTCTCCCGGACATGCTCAGCCGTGGCTCCATGGAGCAGATGATCGCGGCCTACGAGAAGCATGGCGGCAACATCATCGCCGTGGAGCAGGTGCCGGACGACCAGACCCATCAATACGGCATCGTTTCGGTGGGCCAGGAATTCGGCCAGACCTTCGAGATCACCGGCATGGTGGAAAAGCCCCCGAAGGGCACGGCTCCCTCGAACTACATCATCTCCGGCCGTTACATCCTGCAGCCTGGGATCTTCGACCTGCTCTCCACTCAGGAGCGCGGCGCGGGCAACGAGATCCAGCTCACCGACTCGATGATCCGCCTGATGAAGGAGCAGAAGTTCTTCGGCATGAAGTACGAGGGCAAGACCTACGATACGGGTTCGAAGATCGGCTTCCTCATGGCCAACGTGGCCTATGCCCTGGAGCGAGAGGATCTGGGCTCCGCCTTCCGCCAGGAGCTGGAAGCCTTCCTGCGCCAAAAGTAACCACGTTTCAGGGTTACCCATGGCCGCCCCGATATGCTAGAGGGGCGGCCATGGCACTTGCACAGACCCAATCCGCTTCGCCCGACCAAGCTGTCACCTCGGCCCTCCGCACGCTCGAAACCGAGCGCGAGGGCCTGACCATCCTGATGGACGCTATCGGAAACGGGCTCGGCTCGCTCTTCACCGCGGCCGTCGAGACGATTGCTGCCGCCAAGGGCCGGGTGATCGTGACCGGCATGGGCAAGTCCGGCCATGTGGGCCGCAAGATCGCCGCCACCTTCGCCTCCACCGGCACTCCCGCCCATTATGTCCACCCCGCCGAGGCCAGCCACGGCGATCTCGGCATGGTGCAGGCAGAGGACGTGATTCTCGCCCTGTCCTGGTCCGGCGAGACGACGGAGTTGGCCGACATCATCGGCTATGCCAAGCGCTTCCGGGTGCCGCTAATCGCCTTCACCTCGAATGCAGGCTCGACGCTCGGTCAAGCCGCCGACATTTGCCTGGCGCTGCCCAAGGCCAAGGAAGCCTGCCCCAATGGGCTCGCGCCGACCACCTCGACAACCATTCAGCTCGCCTTGGGCGACGCACTCGCCATTGCCTTGCTCGAAAAACGTGGCTTCACGGCGGAGCACTTCCGCGTGTTCCATCCAGGCGGCAAGCTCGGCGCGCGCCTGAAACTGGTGCGCGACATCATGCACAAGGACGAGCGACTGCCAATCGTCGGCGTTGATGCGCGGATGGATCAGGCCATCGAGGAGATCGGCCGCAAGGGCTTCGGCTCGGTGATCGTGGTGAACGCGGACGGCACACTCGCCGGCATCGTCACGGACGGCGATCTGCGCCGCAATCTGCGCCCCGATCTCGGCATCTTGCCGGTCACCGCGATCATGACCCGCACACCGCGCACCATCGCACCGGATGCGCTTCTGGCCACCGCGCTCGAGATCGAGGAAACCGCACGCATCACGGCGCTGATCGTGGTCGAGAACAACAGGCCCATCGGCCTCGTGCATTATCTCGACCTGCTGCGGGCGGGGGTTGCTTAAGTCTTCTCCAATCAATCGCGGTCGGGTGCTCCCGGCGGGAAGAACGGACGATAGGGACGAGCCTCATCCACGGCCTGCGCGAATGACGGGCGGTCGAGCAGTCGCTTGCGATAGGCCCGGGCGTTTGCATGGGTCGCGCCGATGGGATGAACCCAATCGGCATAGAACAGTGCCGGAGCAGCCGCGCAATCGGCCATGCTGAAAGCATCCCCCACCGCCCATTCCCGTCCGCTCATCGCGTGATCGAGCCATGCATAGGCCGTGTCGAGCATTCGCCGTGCTTCGACAACACCATAGGGATCGCGGTCCACCTCTGCGCGGATGTAATCGCCCACGATCCTCTGCATCGGCGTCATGACATAATTGTCGAAGAAGCGATCCATCATCCGTACGTCGAGGGCCGCGCGTGCATTGTCGGGAACGAGCTTCACAGGTCCGGGATGATGGAGTCCGAGATGTTCGATGATGATGCTCGCTTCGACCACCGTCCGCTCGCCATCGATCAGAACCGGGAAGCGCTTGATCGGCCAAAGAGCAGCGAGTTCGGCATTCGCCTTCTCGTTATCGAGCATGCGGTATTCAAAGGGAGTGCCGTTCTCGTAAAGCGCGATGAGAGCCTTCTGGCAATAGGACGAGAAGGGATGCGCATACAGCGTCAAGGCCATGCCTGTTTTACTCCAGTGACTCAGGGGTCGTCGACGACGAGCGTCGAGCCCTCCACGCGAACGACGCGGACCTTGGCCCCCTTGAAGCGATCGGCACCCGTGACGCGCCATGAGCTGTCATCGACGCGGATGCGCCCTTCCCCATCCTTGATCGGCGTTTCCAGCGTGAACACGCGCCCGACAAGGGCCTGTCCGCGTTGATTGAGATGAGAGACCGACGGTTCGGATGGCTCCTTCGAGCGCGTCACGAACCGCCCCAGAATCACCGCCGTCACGGCGAGCAGCGCAAAGAGAATGGAGGCCGCCTGCCAGGAGAGATCGAGTGCCGCATCGAGCAAACCTGTCGCGATGGCCGCCAATCCGAGCCAGAGAAAGAAGACGCCGGGAGCCAGCAACTCGACGCCGATCAGCACGAGTCCGAGGATGATCCAGCTCCAGGCTCCAAGACTGACGAACGCATCGCGGATCATGAGCGCTCCGCTCCCTTCGTCACAGCAGGCACGCTGCGTGGTGCCTTCGAAGCAGCCGCGCTGCCATTGCCACCGAATACGGATTTCGTAAGCTCCGCGATGCCGCCGAGCGTGCCGGCAAGACCGGCTGCTTCGATGGGAACGATCACGACCTTCTGGTTAGGAGCCGTGGCGAGGCTGCGGATCGCATCAATGTATTTCTCCGCGACGATGAAGTTCGCGGCCGCGAGATCGCCGCGCGTGATCGCATCGCTTACCATGGCGGTGGCCCTTGCCTCGGCTTCGGCGAGACGCTCGCGTGCCTCGGCATCGCGGAAGGCTGCTTCCTTGCGGCCTTCCGCCGACAGGATCTGCGACTGCTTCTCGCCTTCTGCCCGCAGGATTTCAGCCTGCCTCAAGCCTTCCGCTTCGAGCACGGCGGCGCGCTTCTCGCGCTCGGCCTTCATCTGACGCGCCATGGCGCCGGCAAGATCCTGCGGCGGGAGAATGTCCTTGATCTCGACACGGGTGACCTTGGCGCCCCAGGGAGATGCCGCCGCATCGACCACGCGCAGCAGCCGCTCGTTGATCTCGTCGCGATGCGACAGGAGCTGATCGAGATCCATGGATCCGACGACCGTGCGGATATTGGTCATGGTCAACACGAGAAGTGCCTGATTGAGATCCGATACCTCATAGGAGGCTCGCGCCGCATCGAGCACCTGGTAGAAGGCGGCTGCATCGATGGTGACGCCCGCATTATCCCGGGTGAAGGCCTCCTGGCTCGGAACGTCGAGCACCTGCTCCATGACGTTCACCCTCTTCCCGATCTGCTCCATATAGGGAATGATCAGGCCGAGGCCCGGCGTGAGCGTGCGTGAATAACGACCGAAGCGCTCCACCGTATAGGCATAGCCCTGCGGCACCGTTCTCACCCCCATCGCAATCGTCACGATGACGACAAGCACGAGAACGATCGCGAAGATATCGAAACCACCAAACAGCATTCAGTCCCCCAGGCAACGGAGTTGCAGGGGCCTAAGCTAGCCGAAAGCGAAGAGGCCGCCTAGAGCGGTAGCCTCTTGTCCTCAGATCCACCCCTGAAGTTCGCGCTCCACGATGTGGTTGATCACGCGCATGCCTTCCGGAGAATCGTTGAGGCACGGCAGATAGACGAATTCCTCGCCGCCATTGTGCATGAAGATCTCGCGGTTCTCGCCGTTGAGCTCTTCCAGCGTCTCCAGGCAATCGGCGGAGAAGCCGGGCGCAACGATCGCCATGTGCTTCACGCCGCTTTTCGCCAAAGCCTCCACGGTCTTGTCCGTGTAGGGCTGAAGCCATTCCGCCTTGCCGAAGCGGGATTGGAAGCTCATGCGGAACCTGTCCTCGGGCCAGCCGAAGGCTTCGCGCATCAGGCGCCAGGTCTTCACGCATTGGCAGTGATAGGGATCGCCTTTGAGCAGGTATTCTTTCGGCACGCCATGGAAGGAGACGAGGATCACTTCCGGCTCGAAGGTGAGCTTGGCGAGTTCCTGCTTCATCGAAGCGACGACGGATTCGATATAGACGGGGTCGTCATGATAGGGCGGCGAGACGCGCACCGTCGGCTGCCAGCGCATGTCCATCAGCGCCCGGAAGGCCTGATCGCAAGCAGTCGCGGAAGTCGCTGCCGCGTATTGCGGATAGAGCGGTACGAGCAGGATGCGGTCGCAGCCCTGATCGAGCAGGGTCTGGATGCGCTCGCGCACCTCGGGCTTGCCGTAGCGCATCGCCCAGTCGACGGTGATCTTGTCGCCGGCGATGCTCCTCAGATGCGCCGTCACCTTCTCCGCCTGATTGCGGGTGATCGTCTTGAGCGGCCCCTCGTCGAGCTCGTTGTTCCAGATCGAGGCGTAGTCGCGGCCCTTGGGCCCGGGGCGCTTGGTGAGAATGATCAGGTTGAGGATCGGCCACCAGAGCAGGCGAGGCGTCTCGATCACGCGCCGGTCGGAGAGAAACTCCTTCAGGTAGCGCCGCATGGGCCAGTAGGTCGTTCCCTCCGGCGTTCCGAGGTTCATCAGAAGCACGCCGATCCGACCCGCCCTCACGGGCGGGTGGTCCACCGGGCGCACGATCTGGCTCGTTCCGGTCACGTTGACACGTTCGTTCATCGACAAAAGACCCTTGCAGCGGGACCAGCGTGGAGCCCGCTCGTTGATGGCGTTCTAGATAGTGACTTTTTGTCTGTTACGCCAATGTGTTCATGTTTCACATTGATGCAGGTCTAACCCTGGCCGTCAGATCGGCGGGCTCAGGTTCGCGGTGGACTTGAGCGGCGCGTCGATGGCGACACGCAGGCCTGCCGGGTCGTAATCGACCTCAACCTTGGCATTGAGCTGTGTCGTCAAGACCCGGTGCAGCAGGCGAGAGCCGAAGCCCTGCCGATCCGGCTGGGACACGCTGGGCCCACCCCGCTCCTGCCAGGTTATCGTGAGACGCTTCTCATCGCCCTCGCCATGCACATCCCACGTCACGGAAACTTTGCCGTTGCGCATGGAGAGAGCGCCATATTTTGCGGCATTCGTCGTCAGTTCGTGAATGGCCATGCCGATAGGCACGGCGATCTCGGAGGGCAGCTCCACGATCGGGCCTTCGAGCGTGATCCGCTCGCCCCGCGCATCGTTGTAGGGTTCGAGCTCCTTCTCCAGGATCTCGCGAAGCGGCGCGGTCTGCCAGAGCGCTTCGGTGAGCAGAGAATGCGTGTTCGCGAGCGAGACGATGCGACCCACGAAGGCTTTGTAGAACTCGTCGATGTTCGAGGTGGAGCGTGCAGTCGCGCCGACCACGGCCTGTACGGTCGCAAGCGTATTCTTCACCCGGTGATGCAGCTCGCGGATGAGAAAGGATTGCTGATTCTGCGCCTGCCTGCGCTCTTCGATCTCATGCTGGGCTTCCTGATAAAGGCGACCGTTTTCGAGTGCGACGGCCGCCTGGGCGGCGAGGCCTGTCACGAGGCGTTCGGCACGTTCCGTGAAAGCTCCTGCCCGCTCATGGGCGAAAAGCAGAAGCCCCTGGATCTGCCCGTTGCGCGAGGAGACGGGAATCGCCATGACGCTGCGCGCTCTGGCGCGATCATGAGAATGAGGAACGACAGAGGCGGCTCCGAACTCGAGATCGTCGGCGATGTCGTCAAACCGGATGCTTCGGCCCTGCTCGAAGACAGCCGTGCAGATCTGGTCGATGGGGAGCTTCGCAAAGGCCGAGCGGGAGCCTCCGGAAGTGTAGAGACCATACTCTTCCGCGCGTGTGCCGGCCGTGGAGGCATCACCTCGGTTGGAGAAATAGGCACCAGCCTGCGCGCCGGTGAGAAGCACCGCCGCCTCGACCACGTTCTCGATCAGCCGGTCCACATCGAGTTCGGCCGCAAGAGCCCGACCCGTTCGGTTCAGCACCTCGAGAGCCGCCGTTTCCGCCTGCAACTCACTGGTGCGCAGCGCCACCTCCTTCTGCAGGAAAGCCTCAGTGGCGGCCTGCTCCCGGAACTGCTGCGAGGCCAGGGCCGTGAGGGCCGCCAGGGCCAGGAACGCAATCAGCGCGAAGGCGCCGTAGAGCTTCATCTGGATGGTCCAGGGACCCCAATAGGCATCATCCGGGATGCTGATATTGATATAGAGTGGCATCTCACCGACCCGGTGGTAGGCTCCGGTTCGCTCTTCCCCATTGCTCAAAAAAGAATAAGTGCCCGCCACGGCATTGCCCGCAATGGCTTGATCGAGAGCGGCCTTGTCGATGGGGAAGAAAGACAGCCCGTCGGAGGATAGCGGGAGCTGCGCGATGATCGCCCCATCGGCAGCACGCACCAAAGTAACCCGGCTGCCCTTCGGCAAGAAGAGCTTGCCCCAATAGGTTTCGAAATAGGAGAGTGCCACGGTAGCCGAGACGATGCCATGGAAGGTGTTATCCTCGCCATTGAGGCGACGGCTGATCATGAAGGTCGGCTGCTTCGTGACCCGCCCGATGATGGGCTCGCCGACGAACAGCCCCTGATCCGACTTGATTTGAGCCTTGAAGGCATCCCGGTCCCCCGCGTTCGAGGGTGGCGTAGGAAACCCCGCAGTTGTCAGGCGCAGGCGGCCTGTCGCATCATTGAGCCAGAGGTTGTCGAAATACGGCAGCGTTTCCTTGATGGTGACCAGGTGCTGCCAATGGGGCTTGGAAGCCTCGATCAGATCCCAGTTGCCCCCTTCGACCAGAACCGCCACCTGCTTCAGGGTGAGGTCGGCGACTTCGAGAAGACGGGCCGTATGATCTGCCAGGAAGTAAGCGTTGCTGGCAATCTCCCGCTCGTTGCGCTGAATCAGGCGGTTGCGCTGTTCCCACGCAATGTAGCCGAAGGTGGTGAGAATGAAGAAAACCCCGAACCAGCCCATGATCAGGGTCAGGCGGCCGCGTGCCAGCAATTGGCGGCGGCGCTTGAAGGACGAGCTAGAACGTTCGGGACGGGGTGAAAATTGCAATGAATGAAGTCGCTTTGATGCTGCGATTCGTTTGAATGGGCGCCAAACATGGCACAGCAAGGGCGAGAGATGGAGAGGGTAAATTATGGCCCCTCCCTCTTGAAAAATAAGCCGCCGAGACCCGCAGCGGGTCTCGGCGAATAAGTGTCGGCCGCCGGATCAGCGCAGGACGATACGGCCCTCGACTTTCGGAGCGACCTTTCCGGCCTTCGCCACGTAGTCGATCACCTGGCTCGCCATGAGCTGGCTGGCCGAGACGTCGATGAGGGACTTGGCGTCCGTGAACACACGATAGCCATCGCCGCCGCGGGCCATGAAGTCGTTGGTGGCGAGCTTGTAGGTCTTGGCCGGATCAAGCGGCTCGCCATTGATCTTCACCGACTTCACGCGGCTGCCCACCGGCTCCTTCAGGTCGACGTCGGCCACGATGCCGGAGACCTGCGGGAAGCGGCCGCCGAGCTCACGCACCTGGCTCACGCCGTTCTCGAGCGCAGCCTTGATCTGCTCGCCCTTGACCTCGAGCAGCACGGTGGTGTTGCCGAAGGGCATCTCCGCCAGAATGTCGCGGCGGGTCAGCTTCTGGCCGGCCTCGTACTGCTTGTCCGCGCGGATGCCGCCGCCATTGGTGATGGCGACGTCGGCACCGACGGAGGCTCTGAGCGCATCGGCGATCAGGTTGCCCATGGCGGCCTCGCCGCCACGAACCGTGGCACGTCGGCTGTCGAGGGGCGTTTCCGTCACGCCGATATCGATGTCGAGCTCCTTGGAGAGCTTGTCCTCGTAGCCCTTCACGACGGCCTCGATCTCCGGATCGGGCTTTACGGTCGCACTGTCCACGATACGGAAGTTCGGCGTCCAGGAGACGGTAACCTTGCCATCCTTCTCCGCCTTCTTCACGGAGAGCTCCGTGATGGTGATGTAGTTGCCCTGCGACTCGGACTCAGTCAGCGTCACCTTGCCGTCGTAGAAGGCGAGCAGGTGCTCGTCATGGCCGCCGATGATCACGTCGACGCTGGCGGAGCGGGCGATGATCATGTCGACTTCCAGCGGCGTGTGGGCGATGGCGACCACGATGTCCGCACCCTTCGCCCGCAGTTCCTTCGCCTTGGCACGCGCTGTGTCGATGGTGGAGGAGAACTTGATGTTGCCTGGGCTCGAGGCGATGGGCGTATCCTCGGTGGTGAGGCCGAAGAAGCCGATCTTGACGCCCTGCACCTCGATCATCTTGTCGGGCTTGGTGTTCTCAGGGAGACCGTTGCCGTCGACGATGTTGGTGGCCAGCACGTCGAACTTGGCCTCCTTCATGCGAGCGCGGAAAGCGTCGGGGCCGAGATCGAACTCGTGGTTGCCCGGCGTCATGGCATCCACGCCCATGCGGTTCAGAATGTCGATCACATGCGCGCCCTTGTCGAAGCCCGACAGGAGCGAGGGGGAGATGGTGTCGCCGGCATGAACGAAGAAGGCATTGCCCTTCGCCTTCTCCTCCTTGATCACCGTGGCCAGCTTGGCGAAACCGCCGCGGCCCTTCTCAGGCGCCATGCGGTCGATGTCGTTGGTCTGGACGAAGCGGATGGTCACGGCTTCCTGCGCCAGGGCGGTGCCGGACAAGAGCAGGGACAATCCAAGGAAACCGGCGCGAAGGGCAGTGGAAGATCGGCTAGTCAACATCGTCAAAGGTCCTCATTTCGGGCGGCGCCCACAGCGAGAGGCGTGGAGCCCAGGCCGGAAACGTGTCACAGAAGTAACATTCTGTCGATGTCCTCGGCGCCCAGATGCTCGGCATGAGGTGATGCCATTTTCATCCATCTGGTCTAGAGAGCTTGCAGCGCATCAATGCTGCATCTCTTCACGAGGCGTTGCTTCCCATGACCGGCCCCATCGCCCAAGCCCTTGCCAAGTTCAGCCGCAACAAGCGGGCCGCCGCGTGGCTCAAGCTGCCCTTCTTCCAGGACGGCAGCGCCGACCGCGTGGCCGAGAGGGTCGACGCGGTGATTGCCGCGGGCGGTCATGTCCTGCCCCCTCCGGATCTCGTCTTTTCAAGCCTGACACTCACGCCCCTCGACGAGGTGAAAGTTGTCATCCTCGGCCAGGATCCCTACCCGACGCCCGGCGATGCCCATGGCCTCGCCTTCTCCTATCGCGGATCGCGACGGCTGCCCGCATCTTTGCGCACGATTCTCGCCGAGATGGCGGCGGATCTGGATGTGCCCATGCCGAAATCCGGCGACCTGACGAAATGGGCCGAGCAGGGCGTGCTGCTTCTCAACACGGCCCTGACGGTGGAGAAGGGCAAGTCCGGCGCTCATATGAGGTTCGGATGGTCGGAACTGGTCGATCAGGCCGTTACCGCGATCTCCGAGCGGCGATCTGCCGTGGTCTTCCTGCTGTGGGGCGGGCCCGCCCGGAAACGTGCCGCACTCGTCGACCGGAAGAAGCATCTCATCGTTGAGGCGGGACACCCCTCTCCGCTCAACCGCCTCAACGATTTCAAAGGCACCCGCCCCTTCAGCCGCGCCAATGCCTGGCTCGTCAAGAAGGGCCTGGAGCCGGTGGATTGGCGGCTCGACACCTGAACGACCTTGCCGGGGGACTGCCTAAGGGGTAGGTCTCTCGCGAAACAACGATGCTCTCGCGAAGCACATACCGCGATGAGCCTGGAGATCAGCATGGCGGAATCATTGTTTGGACGCGTCGAAGCCTTCGCGGGCGACCCGATCCTGTCGCTCAACGACAGCTTCAAGACCGATCCCCGGAGCGAAAAGGTCAATCTCAGCATTGGCGTCTACACGGATGAGAAAGGCCGCATTCCTGTGCTGGGCTCGGTGAAAGCTGCCTATGAGCGCATCGGCTTTGCCGAGCGGCCCTATCTTCCGATGGAAGGTCACCCCGGCTATCGCGAGGGCGTGCAGAAGCTGATCTTCGGCGACAATCACCCGGCCCGCGAGGCGAAGCGTATCGCCACGATCCAGACCATCGGCGGCACGGGCGCGGTCGGCATCGCAGCCGACTTCCTGGCCAAGCACTGCCCCGGCCGCACCGTTCTCGTCAGCGATCCGACCTGGGAGAACCATCACGGCCTGTTCCAGCGCGCGGGCTTCAAGACGACAACCTATCCTTATTGGAACCGCGCCACCAAATCCGTTGATTTCGACGGAATGGTGAAAGCACTGGAGGCTGCTGATTCCGGTTCCATCGTGATTCTTCAGCCCGTCTGCCACAACCCGACCGGCGTCGATCTCGATGAGAAGCAGCAGGCTGCCGTCACGGATGTGCTGGTCGCCAAGCGCCACATCGTCGTGTTCGACATGGCCTATCAGGGCTTCGGCACGAGCCTCGATGCGGATGCCGCTTTCGTGCGCCGGTACGCGGAGCGCGCCAGCTGCCTCATCGCCAATTCCTTCTCGAAGAACTTCTCGCTCTATGGCGAGCGCTGCGGTGGCCTGAGCGTCGTCTGCCAGGACAGCGACGAGGCGGAGCGCGTGCTGGGCCAGCTGAAGCTCGCCGTGCGCCGCAGCTATTCGAGTCCGCCGATGATGGGCGGCCTCCTCGTCGCCACCGTTCTCGGCAACGACGACCTTCGTGCCCAGTGGATCCGCGAGGTCGATGAGATGCGCACCCGCATGGATTTGGTGCGCAAGCTTCTCGCCGAGCACATCCGCGCCCTGTCCAACGAAGTCGACGTGGGCTTCCTCACGAACCAGCGTGGCATGTTCAGCTACACGGGGCTCTCCGGACAGCAGGTCGACACCATGCGCGAGCGGGACGGTGTCTACCTCGTCGGTTCGGGCCGCATGTGCGTGGCGGGCCTCAACGAGGAGAACGTGCCGAAGGTCGCAAAGAGCTTCGTGGAAGTGAGCCAGGCGTAAGCTTCAACAACGTCACTCCATTCATCATGCCCGGCTATATGCCGGGCATTTTTCGTTTCCGCTTCTTTCACCCTCATCCTGAGGTGCAGCCGTGAGGCTGCGTCTCGAAGGAGGATCCAGAGAGCACTGGATCCTCCTTCGAGACGGTCGCGGTGCGACCTCCTCAGGATGAGGACTGTGAATGTGAAAAGGCGGTGGCCGGGACTGATCCCCGGATCAAGTCCAGGAACGGCCAAGACATGAAAGTGCGAGGCGTCCGAGTAATGCTCCTTACTCCGCCGCAATCGGCAATGGCTGCTGCGGCTCGGCGCGGAACTTGGCAAGCAGCTCCGCCTCTTCCGCCTTCGCGATTTTAAGGTTTCGCTCCTTGATGTGGCCGAAACCGCGGATCTTCTGCGGAATGGTGGCGAGGCCCACGGCAATCGCGTGATTGTCTGCGTTGAGCTTTGCCACGATCTCACTGACGCGTCCCTCGAACTCGCGGATGAGTTCGCGTTCGGTGCGGCGCTCGTGCGTGTAGCCGAAGACATCGAGCGGCGTGCCACGCAAGCTCTTGAACTTCGCCAGAACCCGCATGGCCTTCATCATCCACGGGCCGAAGCTCATCTTCTTGGGCAGACCGCTGGCCGGATCCTTCTTGGCCAGAATGGGCGGAGCCATGTGGAATTCGTAACGCAGGTTCTCGCCCTCGAAAGCCGAGGCGACCTGGCGCTCGAAGTGACCACTCGTGTAGAGACGGGCCACCTCGTACTCGTCCTTGTAGGCCATGAGCTTGAAGAGCGAGCGCGCCACCGCATCGGTCAGCGCGGTCGAGTCCGGAACGGCCTTTCCTTCAGCCTCGCGCACACGCTGAACGTATGTGCGATAACGTTTGCCATAGCGCTTGTTCTGATACTCGTTGAGGAACGTCACGCGCCGCTCGATCACCTCGTCCAGGGTCTTGGAGATCTTCAGCTCGTCGTTCGGCGCCTTCAGCTCGCTCATCATGGTCGCAATCAGCTCAGGCTCTGCCGCCGCGCGGCGGCCCCAGGTGAAGGCGGACAAATTCATCTTCACCGCTTCGCCGTTGAGTTCGATCGCCTTCTCGATGGCCTGAGCCGACAGCGGCACATGGCCAGCCTGATAGGCATAGCCCAGCATGAACATGTTGGCCGCGATCGAATTGCCGAGAAGCGCAGTGGCAATCGCCGTCGCATCCACGAAGGCTGCGCCGTTCTCACCGGCAGCCCCCTTGATCGCGCGTTTCAGGCGCTCGGTGGGCAGCGAGAAATCGGCATTGCGCGTGAACTCGCCGGGCATTACCTCCGCCGTGTTCACGACAAGCGCGGTTTGCCCCTGCTTCACGGAGGCCAGCACTTTCTTCGTGCCCGTCACCACGAGATCGCAGCCGAGGACAAGGTGTGCCGATTCCGCGCTGACGCGGATGGCGTGGATGTCTTCCTGTTTATTGGCCAGGCGCACATGGCTGTAGACAGCGCCGCCTTTTTGCGCGAGGCCGGCCATGTCGATCATGCCCATGCCCTTGCCTTCGAGATGCGCCGCCATGCCGAGGATCGCGCCGATGGTCACGACACCCGTGCCGCCCACACCGGTCACGATGACGTTAAAGGTGCGGTCGATGGCGGGGATCGCCGGATCGGGCAGCTTCGTGAGCGTCATGCCATCCGTCGAGAGCGTCTCCGGCACCGCCTTCTTGATCTTGGCGCCGTGTACCGTCACGAAGGACGGGCAGAAGCCCTTCACGCAGGAGAAGTCCTTGTTGCAGTTCGACTGGTCGATCTGGCGCTTGCGGCCGAACTCGGTCTCGACCGGCTGCACGGCCACACAGTTCGACTGCACGGAGCAGTCGCCGCAGGCCTCGCAGACGAGATCGTTGATGATGACGCGCTTGTCCGGATCCGGGAACTCGCCGCGCTTGCGGCGGCGGCGCTTCTCGGAGGCGCAGGTCTGATCGTAGATCATCACCGTGACGCCCGGGATCTGCGACAGCTCGCGCTGCACATTATCCAATTCGTCGCGGTGATGGATCGTCATGCCGGCAGGCCAGCGGATGTCTTTCGGATATTTGTGCGGCTCGTCGGTGACGAGAGCGATCCGCTCCACGCCCTCCTCGCGCACCTGACGGGCGATCATGTCGACGGTGAGCCTGCCCTCGTGCGGCTGCCCGCCGGTCATCGCGACGGCGTCGTTGAAGAGGATCTTGTAGGTGACGTTGGTCTTGGTATCGACCGACCAGCGCAGGGCCAGAATGCCGGAATGGTTGTAGGTGCCGTCGCCGAGATTCTGGAACACGTGATCGCGCGTGGAGAACGGCGCTTCGCCGATCCAGTTTGCGCCCTCTCCGCCCATCTGCGTGAAGCCATCGGTGGAGCGGTCCATCCACTGCACCATGTAATGACAGCCGATGCCCGCATAGGCGCGCATGCCCTCGGGCACCTTGGTCGAGGTGTTGTGCGGACAGCCGGAGCAGAAATGCGGCACGCGGGTCGCCACGTCGTTGGTGGCCTTCAGCACCTCCTGCGCGTGACGAAGACGCGCCACACGGCCGCGCAGATCGTCGTTGTTGTGGTACTGGAGAAGACGCTCGCCGATGACGATGGCGATATCGTTCGGATCGAGTGCGCCCTTGACGGGGAAAAGCCAGTTGCCGCCCTCATCCTTCTTGCCGATGCAGAGCGGCTGGTTGGCGGTGCCGTAAAGCTCCTCGCGCAGCTGCACTTCAATCAGGGAGCGCTTCTCCTCGACGACGATGACCTTGTCGAGACCCTGCGCGAATTCAAGCAACTCGCGCTGCGAGAGTGGCCAGGGGCACGCAACCTTGTAGAGGCGAAGACCCATGTCGTTCGCCTTCACCTCGTCGAGACCGAGTTCGTCGAGCGCCTGGCGTACGTCGAGATAGGACTTGCCGACCGTGATCACGCCGATCTTCGCGTTGCGGCCGCCTGATAAAATGATGCGGTTGAGGTTGTTGGCGCGCACGAACGCCAGCATCGCGTCGCGCTTGAAGTCCTGAAGGCGCGCCTCCTGATCGAGCACGCCGTCGCGGGCGCGAATGTTGAGCCCGCCGGGCGGCATGGTGAAGTCATCGGGCATGACGATCTTCACGCGGTCGAGCGAACCGTCCACGGAGGCGGTGGACTCGATGTTGTCCTTCACGCACTTGAACGCGACCCACGTGCCGCAGAAGCGGCTCATGGCGTAACCATAGAGACCGTAGTCGAGGATCTCCTGAACGCCTGCCGGGTTCAGGATCGGGATCATCACGTCGACAAAGTGGAATTCGGACTGATGCGCGACAGTCGACGACTCGGCCGTGTGGTCATCGCCCATCAGCGCGAGCACGCCGCCATGCTTCGAGGAACCGGCCATGTTGGCGTGGCGGAACACGTCGCCGGAGCGGTCGACGCCCGGGCCCTTGCCGTACCAGAGGCCGAACACGCCGTCATACTTGCCGTCGCCGCGGATCTCGGCCTGTTGCGCCCCCCAGACGGCGGTGGCCGCCAGCTCCTCGTTGAGACCGGGCTGGAAAACGATGTTCGAGGCTTCAAGCCATTTCCGGGCCCGCCAGAGGTTCTGGTCCAGGCCGCCGATGGGCGAGCCGCGATAGCCGGAGACAAAGCCTGCCGTGCTGAGGCCTGCCAGCCTGTCCCGCTCGCGCTGCATCAGCAGCATGCGGATGACGGCCTGCGTGCCCGTGATGAACACGTGATCCTTGGTGAGATCGTACTTGTCGTCGAGCGTAACGCTACGAAGCGCCACATGACCTTCGGCCATGCCGTTCCTCCTTGGAGCCCTCTCGCCCCGTTTGCCGGTTACCCGGTTCTTATCGATTTTTGAATTTACGTCAGCAATGCTGACATAATTACCGGAGCCCGTCAATCAAGCGAGCTGGCTCTTGGCCTTCGTTTCGCCTCCATTAACCATGATGCGTCTAGATATTGTTCTCTTAGCTTCCGCATGTCCCTGGAAGCGCTGCTGTTACAGTCGACACATGAAACGCCGCCCTGGTCTCACGCTCTGCCTCGCCACCCTGCTGACGGGCTTCAGCCTGCCTGCCTTCGCGCATCCCCATGTGTGGATCAGCGCCAGGGCCGAGGTGGTCTTCGCCCCCGACGGCAAGGTCACGGGCATCCGCCATCACTGGACCTTCGACGAGGCCTATACGGCCTACGTGACCCAGGGGCTCGACAAGAACAATGACGGCAAGCTCTCCCCGGAGGAGTTGCAGGATCTGGCGAACGAGAACGCCGCCGGCCTTACCGAATTCGACTATTTCACGACCCTGAAGGTGAAGGGAAAGCCTCAAGGATTCGGCGAGCCGCGGGAAGCCCGCATGACGATGGAGAAGCCCCAGCAGGTCGCCCTCTCGTTCCTGCTGCCCTTGAAGGCTCCGACCTCGGTCTCCGGAGCTCTCGCCATCGAGATCGATGATCCGACCTTCTTCGTCTATTTCAGCCTCACGGACCAATCCGCTGTGACGCTCGCCAATGCGCCTCAAGGCTGCATCACGAGCATCGCCAAGGCCAAGGCGCTCGATGCCACCATGCAGAAGATTCTGCAGGACGAGGGGGCGATCCAGGCCGCGCCGCCAAACGCGAATTTCAGCGTCGAGTATTCCAACAAGGCCATCATCGCATGTCCGTGAGCTCGGCTCCCCTCACCTCTCCGGCCTCCGGCCGGGCACGGTTCTGGCAGCGGCTTGGCCTGATGGTTGCGGCGGTCGCCATCATGGCCGCCGCCATGGCACTGCTCGCATTCTGGATCGGCCCTGTCAGTGCGCCTCCACCCCGCAGCCCCTTCGGCATGGGAATCCGGGAGGCCGCTCCTTCCGGTAATTTCGGCGCCTGGATCCTCTCCATCCAATCCGGCTTCTATGCGAGCCTCCAGGCGAGCGTGCGCGCATTGAAGGAGAGTGGCGCAGCCCTGGGCTCCCTTCTCTTCGTCGGCTTCGCCTATGGCGTCTTCCATGCGGCGGGCCCGGGGCACGGCAAGAGCGTGATCTCGGCCTATCTGATGGCCGACGAGAAGGCGCTGCGCAAAGGCTTTCTCTTGAGCTTTGCCGCCGCCCTGGTGCAGGCGCTCGTCGCGATTGCCATCGTCGGCACGGTGAGCCTCGCTTTGCGCGCCACCGCTTCCACCATGAACAAGCTCGCCATGAACGTGGAGCTCGTGAGCTTCATCGCCGTTGCCCTGCTCGGGCTTGCGATCACGTGGCGCAAGAGCGGCAAGGTGCTGGGCGTGCTGGCGCTCGCACGCAATCCTCTGGCTCCGGCGCAGGACGAGAGCTGCGATCATGTGCACATGCCGCCGCCCGAGGAGCTTAACCGCCTCACCCGCTGGCGCGACATGGCGGGCGTGGCGATTGCCGCCGGCATTCGCCCCTGCGCCGGGGCCCTCATCGTGCTCGTCTTCTCGCTGGCGCAGGGTCTTTTCGCAGCCGGAATCGCCGCCACCTTCGCCATGGCGCTCGGCACGGCGCTTACCACCAGCGCCATCGCGGCGGTTGCGGTCTTTGCCAAGACGCTGGCGCTGAGATTGGCGGGCGGACGTGGAGCGACGGGTGCCATCGCTATCGCAGGCATCGAGCTTCTGGCCGCCGCCTTCGTTCTGGTTCTGGGAGCGAGTCTCCTCATCGGCCTCTGGAGCCAGGGGCTCTGACCTGAGGATTGCAAGGAGCGCAACGCTTTCGACACGTTTCTTCGTTTCGATGCGTTGTGGCACCTCAGAAGGCCCGCTATAGCTCCGCCGAGCAGGCACAGGGGCAAGAGCGTGTCCAATCCTTCTTCACCAAGCGCGCATCGACTTTATGAAGACATCTCGGCCGGGCTCACCGGCACCTTGATGGTCGCGCTCGGCGTGACGCTCTACACGAAAGCAACGCTCCTCACCGGCGGCACGGCGGGCCTCGCGCTGCTCCTGCAATATGCCACGCAGCTCGATTTCGGCCCCCTCTTCTTTGCCATCAATCTGCCCTTCTACGGGCTCTCCATTCTGCGCATGGGCTGGAAGCTCACGTTGCGCACGTTTCTCGCCGTACTCCTCGTGTCGTACCTCTCGAAGTTCACGCCCGGCTGGCTCGGGATCGAGCATCTCAATCCGATCTATGCGGCGGTGATGGGCGGCGTGCTGATGGGCGTCGGCCTTCTCGTCCTCTTCCGGCACCGCACGAGTCTCGGCGGCATCAACATCCTCGCGCTCTATGCACAGGAGCGCTACAACATCCGCGCGGGCTATGTGCAGCTCGGCATCGACGCGGTGATCCTGCTCTCGTCGCTCTTCGTGATCGAGTACGACAAGGTCGCGCTCTCCCTCGTCGGCACTGCGGTGCTCAACCTCATCCTCGCGACCAATCACCGGCCCGGTCGCTACATGGGCGTCAGCTAGTTCGGACGTGAGCTGATCACAATCCGAGCGAGCCGCCATCCGAGCGCGGATCGTGCACCGCCTCGACGCGGCCGTTGCGCGGGTGTTTCACCAGCATGCCCGCATGGCCCATCATGTCCGCATAAGGCTTGGCCAGCTCCTCGACCGGATGGCCGTAGCCCGAGAGCGCACGCAGCAGGCTCGGATCGAAGCGGTTCTCGACCTTCAGCGTTGCGGAGGGCTCCTTCCATCTCTTGCCGAAGAGCCAGCGCGGCGCATCGATGGCATCCGCGAGGCTCATGCCGAAATCGGCGTAACGCGTGAAGATCTGGCCCAGAATCTGCGGCTGTCCCTCGCCGCCCATGGTGCCGTAGGAGAGCACACGCCCGTCGTTGAACACGGCGAGACCGGGCGTCAGCGTATGGAAAGGTTTCTTGCCCGGCGCCAGGGCTTTCAGGCTCTTCGGATCGAGCGAGAAGCTGAAGCCCCTGTTGTGCCAGTGAATGCCCGTCGTCGGCAGCACGCAGCCCGAACCGAAGCTCCAGTACACCGACTGGATGTAGGAGACCGCCAAGCCATCCTTGTCGATGCAGCCCATCCAGATCGTGTCGCCGTCCGCCGGGCGCGGCGGATAGGGTCCGGCGCGGCGCGCCTCGATCATCGCCGCCTCCTTCTCGAACACGGCAGGGTTAAGAAATGAGGCCGGATCGAGCGTGATGTCGCGCGGATCCGTGACGACCTTGTCGCGGATGGCAAAGGCGCGCTTCGCCGCTTCGATCAGCCCATGATGGTGCTCGGGCGTCTCGCCATGCTTCACATCGAGCCGATGAAACAGGCCGAGCATCAGCAACGTGGCAAGACCCTGGCTCGGAGGCGGCATGTTGTAGACGGTTGAATGCCTCAGCTCCACGGAGAGCGGCTTCACCACGCGGGCCTGATAGGCCTCGACGTCCTTGCGCGTGATGGGGCTGCCGATCCGCTCCAGGTCCGCCGCGATCTCCCGCCCCACATCGCCACGATAGAAATCGGCAAAGCCAGCATGGGCGAGCTGTTCGAGGGCGTCCGCGAGCTTGAGGGAACGCCGCGTCTCGCCCGCAGACGGCAGCTTGCCATCCTTGAGAAAGGCCTCGGCGAAGCCGGGAGCGGCGAAGAGTGCGGCCTCCTCCAGCAGGGGATTACGCCCCTCGGCGGCGCCGATCCTGTAACCCTCGCGGGCAAGGCGGATCGAATCGGCCAGCAGCATGTCGCGCGGCAGCTGCCCGCCGAGCGCCTTGGCCAATTCCAGCGCCAGGCCCCAGCCGCTCACGGCTCCCGCGACGGTGAGTGCCGCATCGGGCCCGCGTGGGGGAATGCTGTCATAGCCCTTGTCCCGATAGCGCTTGATGGTGGCGAGCGACCCGGCAGGTCCCGAGGCGTCGAGGGCATGCACGCGGCCATGAGGCTCCCGCACCAGCCAGAACCCATCGCCGCCTAAGCCGTTCATGTGCGGATAGACGACGGCAACGGTGGCGGCCATGGCGACCATGGCCTCCACGGCGTTCCCGCCCGCAGCCAGAATGGTCTGGCCGGTCTCGGCGGCGAGCATATGGGGAGCGGCGACGGCGGCAGTCGAGAATACAGGGGTTTCGGGCATGTCTCTTCGATGGAGGCGTCAGAAGGGATTTCTAAGCAAAACTTGCACCGGAGGGGGCGTTTAGGGTAGTCCCTTCCGGCAAAGAATGGAGTACGTGACCGTGGCTCAGGCGAAAAGCACCAACTGGCGCAACCTCATCACCGTGATCAGCATCATGATTCTGGTCGGTGCGGAGGTGTTCGGCGTGGCGATCTCCGCCGGCTGGGCCATCGCGGGCCTCTTCGAGCTGGGCCACATCGTGGGCTATGCCCTCATGGGCCTCTTCAGCCTGCTCGCAGCCTACTTCCTCGTGAACCTCTGGCGCCGCTGCGTCGCCGTCGAGCCCCTGGCCGAGTAAGCTCACGGGCTTTCCTTACAAACCTCCATCACGACCGGATCGGCCTGGGGCGGCACATAGGCCTCCATGGGGCGGCACTGCCCCTCGATGCAGATCCGCCAATCCGCCGTGGCGCCCGAGCGGCGCATGACCACCTCCGCCTGAGGCTGCAGGTTCGGCTTCCACACGTAAGATCCATTGACGAGCCGCGCGTCCGGCGGCGGCTCCATCCCGGCGCCCGAGCCCTTCACCCGCGCTTCCATCAGTTCGAGCCCCGCAGGCGTGGCGCGCCAATCCTCCTCCCACGCGATCTTCTCGACCGAGTGCGTCCAGGCAAGGGTCATCGCGCCAGCCATGAGCGGCGCGATGACCTTGCCCGCGACCAGGCAGATCATGAGCGGGCCGCGACCGTCGAGGCCGTCCGGCGTGAGCGCCAGAAATGGAAGCCGAAAACGAGCACGGTGAGGACGAAGCCGATCTCATCTGTGACCGGCAAGGCCAGCACCAGGAAGGCCGCTGCAACGGCGGCAGCAAGGCGCTCCCACCAGGGCATCTTCGCATTGAGATAGCCGACGGAGGCCGCGCCCCAAAGTACCACGGCAAGACCAGCTTTCACGACCATATAAGCGACGTTCGCCCAATAGGCAGCGCCGGAAAGGCCCGCCACGGGCTGCATCATGAGAGCAGGATCGTAAACAGCCATGTAGGGAATGACGAATCCGGGCAGCGCGATGCGCAAAGCCTGGAATCCGATCTTGAAACCCGATGCTTTCGCAATGGGAGCCGCTGCGAAGGCCGCGAGCGCCACCGGCGGCGTAAGGTCCGCCATGATGCCGAAATAGAACACGAACATGTGCGAGACGATGAGCGGCACGCCCAAGGTCAGCAGTGCAGGTGCGGCGAGAGACGACGTGATGATGTAGTTCGGGATCGTCGGGATGCCCATGCCGAGAATGAGGCTCACGAACATGGTGAGCACCAGCGACGTGATCAGCGAGTCGCGTCCGATGGACACCACCCAGTTACCGAAGATCGTGCCGACGCCAGTCAGTGTCATCGTACCGATCACGATGCCGACGACCGCGCACGCCAAGCCGACAGGCAGCGCCTGACGCGCACCATCGGCAAGAGCATCGCGACAGGCTTCCAGCGTTTCAGGACCACCGCGCACGAACAGGCTCAGGAGCACGAGAGCCGCGACGAGAACGAGCACGAGCGTCACGCCAGCCCAGAGGAACGCTGCCGCCAGAAGGCCAAGCCCGATCCAGAACACGAGGCGCACCGTCTCGTTCACGAGGCCCAGGGCGAGTGCACCCGCAAGGATCAGCACGACGGTGAGGGCAAGGCCGATGGAGCCTGCGAACAGCGGCGTATAGCCGGAGAAGAGCAGATAGACGAGAACTGCGAGCGGCAGGATGAGATGCCACTTCTCCTTCAGCGCGCGCGCTGCGCTCGGCAGTTCGGATCTCGCAAGCCCCATGAGCCCGGAGCGACCGGCTTCGAGATGGACGGCGAGGAAGGCGGACGCATAATAGAGAATGGCCGGAATGATCGCGGCCTTCACGATCTCGACATAAGGCACGTCGATGGTCTCGGCCATGATGAAGGCGACCGCGCCCATGACCGGCGGCATGATCTGGCCACCCATGGACGCTGTGGCTTCGACGCCGCCTGCGAACTCCGCCTTGTAGCCGAAGCGCTTCATGAGCGGGATGGTGAACTGGCCCGTGGAGACGACGTTCGCGACACCCGATCCCGAGATCGTACCCATGAGCGCGGACGAGAAGACGGCGACCTTCGCCGGCCCACCGCGCGCTCCGCCGAACAGGCCCATGGCCACGTCGGTGAAGAGCTGAATCATGCCAGCACGCTCAAGGAACGCACCGAAGAGGATGAAGAGGAAGATGTAAGTCGCGGAAACGAGGGTGGGCGTTGCGTACAGCCCCTCGGTGCCGAAGGACATATGCTCGACCACCTGCTCCAGCGAATAGCCGCGATGATCGAACGGTGCGGGCAGATAATTACCGAACAGGCAATAAGCGAGAAAGATCCCGGCGACGATGGGAAGCGCGGGCCCCATGACGCGCCACACGAGATAAAACAGAACCGCAATGGCCGCGATGCCGACCACGAGATCGGATTGCGTCAGTTCGCCTGAGCGGGCCACGAGCTGCTCGTAGAGGGCCCAGTGGTAGACGCCGATACCAAAGCCGATGAGACCGACGATCCAGCCAAGCGCAACGGTGACGGGATTGCGTGCCTTATGGTTCGCGAGCATCGCGCCCGCGACGAGGCAGAGGAATCCCACATGCAGCGCACGCACCACCTGGCTCGGCAAGCTGCCGGGAAACTTGAAGATGAGCAGGTAGGTAACGGCGAGTGAGACAAGCGCCAAGGCGCCATTGATCACATTGCGGCCCTTGAGGCTCAGAAAGACGAGCCATCCGGCCCAAGCCACTAAGGCTGCACCGATCAGATAAATGATCGACACGCCACCGAAAAGCGGATGGTCGAGCGGGATGCCGAAGGCCGTAACGATCTGAAAAGTCGAGAAGGCCACCGCTATCCAGAACAGGAGCGTGCCCAGAACACCTTCGCCGAAATTCTCCGGCAGGCCGTGCTCAGGATTGGCTGGCGGCGTGGACGGCTGCTCCAATGTTGCGATCTCGGATGCATTCATGCCGTGGCTCATCTGCGCCCTCTCCTTGATGAATTGTTCTTCTTGTCATGCAAAAAGCCGGAGCAGTTCACCTGCCCCGGCTTGAATGTAAATCGGCCGAAGGGCTTACGAACCCTTCTTCACGCCCTTCTCATCAAAATAGCGCTGCGCACCCGGATGCACAGGGATCGGCATGCCGGAGAGCGCGTTCTCGAGCTTGATGTCCTTGGCGGCAGCATGAGCGGCAGCGAGCTCGGGCAGGCTCTCGTAGAGAGCTTTCGTCATCTGATAGACGGTCTCGTCCTTCACGCCGGAATGCGTGACGAGATAGTTCACGACGGCGGCCGTCTGCACCGGAGCGGTCTGGCCCTCATAGGTGTTCGCCGGGATCGTGGCCTTGATGTAGGGCGTGCCGACCTTATCCACGATGGCGGTGGGGATCTCCACGACGACGATCGGTACGGAGGTGGCGAGATCGCGAATCGAGGACACGCCGAGACCTGCCGATTGCAGGGTGGCGTCGAGCTGGCGGTTCTTCATGAGCTCGACGGATTCGCCGAAGGGCAGGTACTCGACCTTGCCGAGATCCTTGTAGGTCAGGCCAGCCCCCTGGAGGATCGCGCGGGCATTGAGTTCGGTGCCGGATTTCGGCGCGCCGACGGAGAGGCGCTTGCCCTTCAGGTCGGCCAACGACTTGATGCCGGATTCCTGGGTGGCGACGATCTGGATGTAATTGGGATAGATGGCGGTGATGCCGCGCAGCTTGTCGAGCTTGGACTTGAAGCCCGCCTCCTCGTCGCCGGCCCAGCCCATGGCCAGGCTGTCGCCGAGGGTAAAGCCGATCTCGCCCTTGCCCTGCTGCAGCAGGGTGAGGTTTTCAACAGAAGCCTTGGTGGCCTGAACGGAAGGCCGCGAACCCTGGACCTTTTCCGTGAACACCTTGGAGAGAGCAACGCCCAGGGGATAATAGACGCCCGAAGTGCCGCCGGTCAGAATATTGATGAAATCCTGGGCCTGGGCAGGAAGGCTTGCTCCCGCAATGGCAATGGCTGCCGCTGCGCCGACGAGGCGGCGCGTGAATGTTTGACGCATGGCATACTCCCTGTTTTGTGGCGCTGTGACGTTACGGCGCTTGTGCATGGGGCTAGTTTTGACGGCTGACGAGGATTTCTCAAGAGGATAAGAGAGACTTATTCCTGCCACCTTGGTCGGTAGGGGTCCGTCTCTCCACAACTAATCAATGCGTCGAACCATGCTCAACCGCCGCCAGTTTCTCCAAACAGCCACCGCCACGGCCGCTCTGGCCGCCCAGGGCTTCTCAAGCCGGGCCATGGCGCAGCAGGGTTTGAAGATGGGAGCACCGGCCCCCTTTTCCTTCGATGACCTGAAGAAGCAGGCAGAGACGATGGCCCGCACGGCCTATATGGCCCCACCGAGCCCCTCGCCGGACATTCTCTACCAGATCGACTACGACGCCCACGGCAAGATCAGGTTCAAGACGGATCTCGCGCTCTGGGCCAATGGCCCCGGCGAGTTCCCGGTGACCTTCTTCCACATGGGCCGCTTCTTCCAGAAGCCGGTGCGCATGCATGTGGTGGAGAACGGCCAGGCTCGGGAGATCATCTACGACACCGAGTATTTCGACATGCCGGCGGACTCGCCTGCCCGGAAACTCCCTGACAACACGGGCTTTGCCGGTTTCCGTTTCCAGGAGGCCCGGAACGGCAAGCTCGACTGGAAGAAGAACGATTGGGTGGCCTTCCTCGGCGCGTCCTATTTCCGCGCCATCGGCGAGCTTTATCAGTACGGCCTCTCCGCCCGCGGCCTCGCCGTAGATGTGGCGGTTCATGGGAAGGCCGAGGAATTCCCGGACTTCACCCATGTCTACTTCGAGACGCCAAGCCCTGGCTCCGACACGGTCACGGTCTATGCCCTCCTCGACGGACCGAGTGTGGCGGGCGCCTATCGCTTCGTGATGAAGCGCGCTGCCGCCGTGACCATGGATCTCGACAGCGCCCTGTTCCTCCGCAAGGATATCCAGCGCCTCGGGATCGCTCCGCTCACCTCCATGTACTGGTACTCGGAGAAGGCGAAGACCACCGCGATCGACTGGCGTCCGGAAATCCACGATTCCGACGGTCTGGCCATGTGGACCGGGACCGGTGAGCGCATCTGGCGCCCCCTCAACAACCCGCCGCGCATCATCACCTCGGCCTTCTCGGACGAGAACCCGAAGGGTTTCGGCCTTCTCCAGCGCGACCGGAACTTCGACCATTATCTCGACGGCGTCTATTACGACCGCCGCCCCTCGCTCTGGATCGAGCCGCAGGGCTCCTGGGGCCAGGGCGCCATCCAGCTCGTGGAAATCCCCACCGATGACGAGATCCACGACAACATCGTCGTCATGTGGGTACCCGCGGACCCAGCCCGTGCAGGCCAGGCACTCAACTTCCGCTATCGCATGCACTGGTCGGCGGACGAGCCCTACCCGACCCCCCTCGCCCGCGTGATCGCCACCCGCTTCGGCAATGGCGGGCAGGCCGGCACGGCTCGCCCCAAGGGCGTGCGCAAGTTCATGGTGGAGTTCATCGGCGAGCCTCTCACGAAGCTACCCAGCGGCGTGATCCCGAAGCCCGTGCTCTCCGCCTCCCGCGGCGAGTTCTCGAATGTTCTCACCGAGGCGGTGCCCGACAACGTGCCTGGACATTGGCGCACCCAGTTCGACCTGACGGTGACCGGCACCGAGCCGGTGGAGATGCGCTGCTATCTCCGCAACGGGGATGAGGTGTTGAGCGAGACCTGGCTCTACCAATACCATCCAGCGTTCTAAGATTTCGCTTGCAAACCATGCTATTAACAGGGGCGTATAAAATACTGTACGCCCCTGGAAATGGCGGCCGATCCGGTCTATGTGTGGGGGCATGTCGCACAGCCACCACCACGGTCAACATCATCATGGCCATGAGCACCGGGTCCATGGACACCAAGCTTTGGAACACCGAGTTTTGGCCGCAGACCCGACCTTTTCGCTGCTTCGCCTCTCGGTCTGGCAGCGACTGGCGGGCGCTGCCGTGCTCTTGGGCGCCCTGTGGCTGATGGTTCTCCAGGTGATGGGATAAGCCATGCCGAAGCCCTCGACTGCCATCCGTTTCGATGAAGTGACCCTCGGCTATGGCCGCAGGCCTGCCGTACACCATCTCGACGGGGACATCCCGGCCGGGAGCCTCATGGCCGTGGTCGGCCCCAACGGCGCCGGCAAGTCGACCCTGCTCAAGGGCATCGTCGGCACCCTGAAGCCGCTCGAGGGCCATATCCGGCTCGACGGCCCCTCCTCCGAGATCGCCTATCTGCCGCAGGCGGCGGAGATCGACCGGTCCTTCCCCCTCTCGGTCTATGATCTCGTCGCCATGGGGCTCTGGTCCCGCTCGGGGCTTTTCGGCGGCATCTCGGCGAAGGATCGCACCAGGGTCGAGGAAGCCCTGGCGGCCGTCGGCCTCATCGGTTTCGAGCGTCGTCCCATCTCCACCCTCTCCGGTGGCCAGATGCAGCGTGCCCTCTTCGCGCGCCTGCTGCTGCAGGATGCGCCGGTGATCCTGCTCGACGAACCGTTTACCGCCATCGACGCAAAGACGACCGCCGACCTGCTCGATCTCGTGCGCCGCTGGCATGACGAATCCCGCACGGTCGTGGCGGTTCTGCACGATCTCGACATGGTCCGCCGTGTGTTCCCCAAGACGCTGCTCATTGCCCGCGAGCCTGTGGCCTGGGGCGAGACGCTTGGCGTGTTGAGCGCCGAAAATCTCCTGAAGGCCCGCCGCATGGTCGAGGCGTATGATCCGCATGCGCATATCTGCCAGCGCGGCGCCGCGTAAGGAACCATCCGTGCTCGACCTCCTTTACTCCCCCTTCTCCGAATTCGAGTTCATGCAGCGCGCGCTCGTGGGCGTGATCGCCATCGCCCTCGGCGGCGGTCCCATCGGCGTGTTCCTGATGCTGCGCCGCATGAGCCTCACGGGCGATGCCATGGCGCATGCCATCCTGCCTGGCGCGGCGATCGGCTATCTGCTCGCGGGCCTGTCGCTTCCCGCCATGACTGTCGGCGGATTGGCGGCAGGCGTCGTCGTCGCCATGGCGGCGGGCCTCGTCTCGCGCTTCACATCTCTGAAGGAAGATGCGTCGCTCGCAGCCTTCTATCTGCTGTCGCTCGCGCTCGGCGTCACCATCGTGTCGCTTCGCGGCTCGAATGTCGATCTGCTGCACGTGCTCTTCGGCACGGTGCTCGCGCTTGATGACAACACGCTGCTGCTGCTCGCGTCCATTTCATCGCTGACGGTTTTGGCGCTCGCCGTTCTCTACCGCCCGCTCGTGCTCGAATGCGTGGATCCGATCTTTCTGCGCTCCGTGAGCCGTGCCGGAACGCCGACGCATCTCATCTTTCTCGGCCTCGTGGTGATGAACCTGGTCGGCGGCTTTCATGCCCTGGGCACCTTGCTCGCCGTCGGCATGATGATGCTGCCCGCCACGGCGGCGCGCTTCTGGACCAGCGACATCACCATGATGATGATCGTCTCCATCCTCATCGGCATCGTTTCAGGTGTCGCGGGGCTTCTGCTCTCGTTCCATGCGGAACTGCCCGCGGGTCCGGCGATCATTCTTTCGGCCGGTGTCGTCTATGTCGCGTCTCTCCTGATCGGCCGCGAAGGCGGCGTGCTGTGGCTCGCATGGCCCGGCAGGCATCTCGAAGCTTAAAATCCAAGCAAAGGATCTCATCATGCCGACGAGAAGAACCGTTCTGTCCTGGCTCGCAGGCTCTCTGGGCTTGGCCTTTACGCTCATGCCGGCCGCGGCGCAGACCGCTGAGAAGCTGAAGGTCGTGGCGACCTTCTCGATCCTCGGCGATCTCGTGCGTCATGTCGGCGGCGAGCGCGTGGATGTGACGACCTTCGTGGGCCCCAACGGCGATGCTCATGTCTATTCGCCCACACCCGCCGACGGACGCCGTCTGACGGAAGCGAAGATCGTCTTCACCAACGGCCTCAAGTTCGAAGGCTGGATCGACCGTCTCGTGAAGTCTTCCGGCACCAGGGCGGCGAAGATCGAAGTGTCCAAGGGCCTCAAACCTCTCGAGGGAGAGGAGGAACACGGCCATGATCAGGGACACGACCATGGTCATGAGGGCGTCGATCCACATGCCTGGCAGAACATCGGCAACGTGAAGATCTACGTGGCCAATATCCGCGACGCCCTGATTGCCGCAGATCCTGCAGCCAAGGCGACGTATGAGGTCAATGCCGCCGACTATCTCGCCAAGCTCGATGCCCTCGAGGCGGAACTGAAGGATCTCGTCGCCAAGATCCCTGTAGACCGGCGCAAGATCATCACCTCTCACGATGCCTTCCGCTATTTCGAGGACGCCTATGGGATCGACTTCGTCTCCCCGCAGGGCGTCTCGACGGATGCCGAAGCCTCTGCCAAGGACGTGGCCAGGATCATCCAGCAGATCAAGCGGGAGAAGATCAGTGCCGTTTTCGTGGAGAACGTCTCGGACGCCCGCCTCATGGAGCGGATCGCCAAGGAGACCGGGGCCAAGATCGGCGAGAGAGTCTATTCCGATGCGCTTTCGGAGCCGAACGGCCCCGCCGGCACTTACATTGACATGATGAGACACAATATAAGGGCTTTCAGCGCGGCCCTGTCGAGCTGAAGGCCACCCTCCCACGGATCTTGGGTGTTCCAAGATCCGATTAGCTGTGCAAACCGGGAACACCCGGCTTGCATGGGGGAGGGTCGGAGCGCGTAAGCGATCCGGGGTGGGGTGGCAGCGCGACCTCACCTGACCTGGTGTTTCCACCCCACCTCGGCCTTTCGGCCGATCCTCCCCCTCAAGGGGAGGATGAAAGTTGCGGACCATCCGATGACCGACAAGATCCCCGTTACCGTCCTCACAGGCTATCTCGGCGCCGGCAAGACCACCCTCCTCAACCGCATCCTCACCGAACCCCACGGCAAGAAATATGCCGTGATCGTCAATGAGTTTGGCGAGATCGGCATCGACAACGAACTCGTCGTCGGCGCCGACGAGGAAGTGTTCGAGATGAACAACGGGTGCATCTGCTGCACCGTGCGCGGCGACCTGATCCGCATTCTCGACGGCCTGATGAAGCGCAAGGGCAAGTTCGACGCGATCATCGTCGAGACCACGGGCCTTGCGGACCCCGCTCCCGTCGCCCAGACCTTCTTCATGGACCAGGACGTGTCCGACATCGCGCGCCTGGATGCCGTGGTGACGGTGGCCGATGCCAAATGGCTGTCCGACCGCCTCAAGGACGCGCCCGAGGCCAAGAACCAGATCGCCTTCGCCGACGTGATCATTCTCAACAAGATCGATCTCGTGACTCCTGAGCAGCTTGAAGAGGTCGAGGCGCGCATCCGCGCCATCAACCCTTATGCGAAGGTCCACCGCACGCAGAACTGCGCCATCCCCATCTCGGAAGTGCTCGACCGCAAGGCCTTCGACCTCGACCGCATCATCGAACTCGAGCCTGACTTCCTGGAGGAAGGCCACCACCATCATCACGACGAGGAGATGCAGTCCGTCTCCGTCGCCATCGATGGCGAGGTGGATCCTGAAAAGTTCATGCCGTGGATCTCGAACCTGACCCAGGTCGAGGGTCCGAACATCCTGCGTTGCAAGGGCATCGTGGCCTTCCCCAACGAGCCGAAACGCTTCGTCTTCCAGGGCGTGCACATGATTCTCGACGGCGATGTGCAGGGTGAGTGGAAGCCTGGCGAGAAGCACACCTCCAAGGTGGTCTTCATCGGTCGCGACCTGAACGAGAAAGCGATCCGCGAGGGCTTCCTCGCCTGCGCGGCTTGAACCGCGTTTCACTCCAGGAGGCAGGTCGCCTGCGCCCTGGAATCACAATCGGCTCATGGCGCAAAGCCGGCCTTCGTCATGCATTCCTGAACATAGGCTCTGCGGGTCGCCCTGACCTGCTGGAGCCATTGCTCGGAAATGTCTCTGCCGTTCCGGTAAATCAACCGGGCATCCCTCTCGCAGGATGCCTTTTGAGCCGCCCTTTGAGCCGAGGCCTCGCTCCCTCCTTGAGCGGGAATCCCGCCCATGGTCTGAGCAGAGGCTCCCATCGAACCGAGCGCCGTCATGACAAAAGCGATCAAGCTCAAAATTCGCATGCCGCAGCTCCCAATCATCAAAAATCCTATGATGGGTCTGCCGCTCGGTGATGGCCATGTCTCAAAAGGCTTACCGCAAAGGTGCCTTGGCGCATCCTGAGCGTAAAACCCTGCCTTGCCTTCCATCCCTGCAACCATGCTATGGGGAACCCACCTGAAGGGAATGTTTCGATGAGTGCTGGAGCTGCTCCGTCCTTGACCCAAAGTGTGGCGCCCGTTGCTGCCGGCGCGCATGTGACCGCCATCGGCTGGCTGAAGGGCACCGCCGCCTTTGGTCTTGGCGACGGCGGCGTGCTGCTGGTGAAGGATGGCGAGACCCATCGCGTGGAAGCCCATCCCGATGCAGGCGTTCTGGTCGGCGCGAGCGACGGCGAGCGCTTCGTCACCGGTGGCGACGACGGGCGCGTGGCCGTGACCGGTGCCGATGGTTCCACGAAGACCCTGGCCGAGGCCAAGGGTGCGTGGATCGACTCGCTGGCGCTGAGCGCCGGCGGCGCCTTCGCCTATGCTGCGGGCAAGCGCGTCTTCGCCCGCGACGACAGGGGCCGCGAGAAGATGCTGGAGGCGCCCTCCACCGCGCGCGGCCTTGCCTTCGCCCCCAAGGGCTATCGCCTCGCGATCTCGCACTACAACGGCGCGACCTTGTGGTTCCCCAACGTGGAAGCAAAGCCCGAAGTGCTCGAGTGGAAAGGCTCGCATCTCGATGTGACCTGGTCGCCCGATGCCCGCTTCGTGGTGACCTCCATGCAGGAGAATGCGCTTCACGGCTGGCGGCTCATTCCCGACAAGGGCCACATGCGCATGAGCGGCTACCCGTCCAAGACACGCTCGTTCTCCTGGTCGCATGACGGCAAATGGCTTGCCACCTCCGGTGCGGAGGCGGCGATCATCTGGCCTTTCGAGTCGAAGGAAGGCCCCATGGGCAAGGCCCCGCGCGAATGCGGCGTGCGGCCCGCAAAAGTGAGCCGCGTGGCGTTTCATCCCAATACTTATGTGCTGGCGGTCGCTTACGAGGACGGCTGCATCCTGCTCATTCGCCTGAACGATGCTTCCGAGCTGCTCGTGCGGCCTGCCGTCAAGGGCAGCGGCGTCACGGCCATGGCTTGGGACAAGGGCGGCAAGCGCCTCGCCTTCGGCTGCGAGGACGGCCAGGCCGGCATCCTGACCCTGCCCGCATGAGATCGCCCGTGGCTCTGTTCGGCGCTTTCCTGAGAGGATCGTTCGGCCTACCGAAACCGGATCGGAAGGCTGTCGAGCGCGTGAAGGAGCTGGCGCGCACGGCGCTCCAGTCTTCGCCCGAGACGGCCTTTGCCGTGAACGAGATTGCCTGCAACGATCCTGGCTGTCCCGGCATCGAAACCGTCATTCTGGTGATGGAGCCGGGAAAGAAGACCAGAGCGCTCAAAGTGCAGAAGACCCTCGACGAAGTGACGGAACAAGATATCCGCGCTGCGTTTGACGCTTAGCGCATCGCGCGGAACCGGAGGGCCGCGTCAGCAAAAAGTGGACCGGCTTTCCGCTCGAACGATGCGCTGTGTATAAAGGGATCCACCCGATGGCTTAGAGGTTTGAGCCGTGTCACGCATCGTTCGCATCATCGCTTTCGGCCTCGGTCTGCTCGGCGGTGTTGTTGCGTCGCAGGGACCGGAATATTCCCAGCAATATCGCCAGCGCCTCGGCGGTGCGATCGACGAGCTCAAGCGCGTGATCGCGCGATTCGATGCGGATGCGCAGGCCAATGGCGAAACGCAGGATGGCGCCATCGCACGATTGCGCTCGAACCCGGACACTCTCGTCAACCGACAGGGGGCGGCCATGCAGGGGAATGTGGAGCGCCTCGAACGGCTTCAGTTGCATCGTGAAGTCATGATGCAGGCAGGCCCCTTCGCGCGCATCGCGCTGATGGTGCGCGATGGCGACAGGGACGTGATGGAAGCAACCTATCGCGATTTCGAGCCCGCCATGCCCGTGACGGAAGAAGGCATCATCTCCGCCATCGCCGGCTTCATCGTCATATGGGGCGGATTTCTCCTCATTGCAGGATTTCTGCGCAGTCTCTTCAGAAGGCCGCGCCAGCAGATAAGAGCCTGATCGAATCGCCTGGCATCAATCTATCAGCTCTCGCGTTCCGGCTTTCCGGCGAGCACCACGTAAAATCCCAAACCATCGCTGGCGGGCAGCGTCTGCAACCGGTCGATCCAGCCGCGTTTCTTCGCTTCCAGCAGCGCCTTTCCGATCGGCTGGAAGAGCGTTTCGCCGCCGCCTTCCGGTGGCGGGTCGAGGCGCACGGCGACGGATTTGGCTTGCGCGAAGCGGCTGCGCTCCAACATGTCCTGAAGGGAGGCCGAGGCCTGCTCGCGGGTTGCACCGCGCAGGTCGAGCACGGCTTCGGCATCCACGACCCCAAGACCACCGCGCAGCTTGTTGGCGTAGAACTCCTCGAAATGAGGCATGGCAATGACTCCATGAAGCCTGTGCAAATCTACAAACGAACATGGCCGGCCTTCAAGCCGGCCATGCTGTCGAGCGTCAGCGCACAAGAATGTTCCGGAACTGCCACGGATCGGAGGTGTCGATATCCTCCGGGAAGAACCCGGGACGATCATCCAGCGGCGTCCAATCCGTGTAGTAGCCCTTCACCGGTCCAAGATAAGGTGTCTGCACTGCAAGGCAGCGGCGGAAGTCGATGTCGTCCGCCTCCACGATCCCCGCATTCGGGTTCTCCAGCGCCCATACCATGCCCGCGAGCACGGCGGAGGTGACCTGAAGACCGGTGGCGTTCTGGTAAGGCGCGAGCTTGCGGGTCTCCTCGATGGAGAGCTGCGAGCCGTACCAATAGGCATTCTTGTCGTGGCCATAGAGCAGCACGCCCAGTTCGTCCTTGCCGTCGACGATCTCGTCTTCCGTCAGGATGTGGTGCTCCTCCTGCACCTTGCCCGCATTGCCGAACATCTCGTGCAGCGACAGCACAGCGTCGTTTGCCGGATGATAAGCGTAGTGGCAGGTCGGGCGGTAGGTGACCTTGTCGCCCTCGCGAACGGTGAAGTAGTCGGCAATCGAGATCGCCTCGTTATGCGTGACGAGGAAGCCGTATTGCGGGCCAGGCGTGGGGCACCAGGTGCGCACGCGCGTGTTGGCCCCGGGCTGGAGCAGATAGATCGCAGCGCCGCAGCCCTTGTCGTGCGTGCGGCCGTTCTCCGGCATCCACGTCTCGTGCGTGCCCCAGCCGAGTTCCGCCGGCTGCACGCCTTCGGACACGAAGCCTTCCACCGACCAGGTATTCACGAAGACGCCCATGGGCTTCGGGTTCTCGGCGCGCTGCGTATCGCGCTCGGCGATGTGGATGCCCTTCACGCCGACTCGGCTCATGAGCTTTGCCCATTCCTCGCGAGACTTGGGCTCTTCGTGATCGAGGCCGATGTCCTTGGCGATGTTGAGGAGCGCCTGCTTCACGAACCAGGACACCATGCCGGGATTGGCGCCGCAGCAGTTCACGGCAGTCGGACCGCCAGGAGACTGACGGCGTGCGTCGAGAATGTTCTCGCGCAGCATGTAGTTGGTGCGTGCCTCCGGGCCTGCGCTCTTGTCGAAGTAGAAGCCGGCCCAGGGCTCGGCCACGGTATCGATGTAAAGAGCGCCGAGCTCGCGGGCGAGTTCCATGATATCGCGCGAGGAAGTGTCCACCGACAGGTTCACGCAGAAGCCCTGACCGCCACCCTCCGTGAGCAGGGGCGTCAGGATCTCGCGGTAATTCTCGCGGGTTAGAGCCTTCTGCACGAGGGTGATGCCGCGCACGTCGAGCATGCTGCGGTCCTTGTCATTGGGATCGATGACCGTGAAGCGGTTCTTGTCGAACTCGAAATGCCGTTCGATCAGGGGCAGCATGCCTTTACCGATCGAGCCGAAGCCGATCATGACGATCGGGCCGGTGATGCGGCCATGGACGGGCCAAGTGGTCATCGATGGTTCTCCTTAGCGAAAGCTTGAGATGGGAAGGGATGTCTCCGGGTATAACGGTTCCGGGCGCATCTAGGATTGAGGAGCCCCCGGGGTCAATGCCTGCGCCTTTCTCTCCATCCAGGATGACGATTTCCCTGCGGATGACGAACGTAAAATGATAGGAAACGCCTCTTCCGCATGGTTTTAGGCCTCGACATCGGGAAACAAGGTCTCATGATCGGTTTCAATATCGTCAGCCCCTGATTTGAGCCCGATGACATTCCATCAACTCCTCATGCGCCACGGGCGCGTGATCGGCCTCGGTTTCGCCCTGACTTTCCTGTCGTCCTTCGGGCAAACCTTCTTCATCTCGCTTTCGGGGCCGAATATCCGCGATACCTTCGGGCTCTCGAACGGAACCTTCGGCCTCATCTACTCGACAGCGACCCTCTGCTCGGGGCTGTTGATGATCTGGGTCGGCGGCGTGATCGACCGCATCAACATCCGCCTCTATGCCGGCATCGCTCTCCTGGGCCTGGCTGCAGCAGCACTGAGCCTGTCGGTTGCCCCGAACGTCGTGATGCTGGGCGTGAGCCTGTTCGGACTACGCCTCTTCGGACAAGGCATGTCGAGCCATGCGGGCGTGATGAGCACGGCCAGACTCTCGGCGGGAATTCGCGGCCGGGCGACGGGTGTGGCGGCGCTCGGCTTTCCTGCGGGCGAGGCGATTCTGCCCGGCATCGCCATTGCGCTGATTACGGTTTCTGGCTGGACAACCACATGGCGCGTAGCCGCATTGTTCATCGTGGTCTGCCTCTGTCTCGGCTGGGGCCTGAGCTTTGCCTTGGCGTCGAAAGATCCGGAGCTTGACGGCACGATTCAGGCGAGTAGCCCCCATGAAGCGGGACCACGCTGGATCGACGTGCTTCGCGACTGGCGCTTCCTCGCCCTTGTCCCGACCATGATCGGCTATCCGGCCATCGTGACGGCCTATTTCTTCCATCAGCGCCTGATCGCCGACATCAAGGGCTGGCCGCTGGAGCTGCTGGCAAGCAGCATCACCATCTATGCGTTGGTGTCCGTGACCGTGGCGATGCTGACGGGAAGCCTCGTCGACCGATTCGGCGCGGTGCGCTTGAGCCACTTCTACCTTTTAGGCCTGACCATCGCATCCGCAGCGATTGCAGCCTTCAGCGGTCCTGTCCTGGCGCCGATCTTCTTCGGCCTCATCGGTCTGTCAGCCGGCGCGACGAACGTGATCATCGCGGCGGTTCTCGCCGAGCTGTTCGGTACGAAACATCTGGGAAAGATTCGCGCGCTGGCAGGCGCCATCATGGTGGTGGCATCCGCGGCGACACCGGGCGCCATCGGCCTGCTGTTCGATTCAGGAATCGGACTCGGCGCGATCGGGTTGGGCTTTGCCGCTTATCTCGTCGCGGCGGCAGGCATCACATTCGCGCTGCCCGATCCGAGAGCTTCGGAGTGAAGCCCTCGGATCGATTGCTGAGGATTAGAAGGCCGAGCGCAGGCCCGGCAGCTGTCCCTGCGCGGCCGCGGCGACAAGCGCCGTAAGATCGGGCTTGTTCTCGAACGCACCGGTTGCCGCAACAAGACCGCGTGCACCGTCGAGATAACCGGCCTCCAGCTCTAGGGCGAGGAAGCGGTTGCGCTCGTACGGCCCCGGCAGCCAGAGCGAACCGGTCTTTTCCGACGAGAAGCCGAAGCGCTCGTAATATGGCGCATCGCCCACCAAGAGCACCGCCTTATGGCCGAGATCAGACGCACGCTGCAGCGCCTCGCGCATGAGCTTGCCGCCGAGACCGAGGCTCTGGAGCGCGGGATCGACGGCGATGGGGCCGAGCATCAGCGCCGGACGGTTCGGACCGGCAGAGATGTGCCACAGGCGCACCGTGCCGACGAGTTCGCCCTCGCGCTCGATGATCAGAGCCAGACCGTCAGCGGGCTTGCGACCCTCGCGCAGGCGCTCGCAGGTCTTCTGGAAACGGGCAGGTCCGAAGCAGGCATCGAGCAGCGCTTCCCGCGCCTCGACATCGTGGAAGGATTCTTCGCGAATCGTGATCATGGCCGTGGCCTCCCAAATCGTTTGGGGTGAGCGACAGCCCTCGCACTTGCTCAAGCTGAACAAGCCGTCCGGGACAACTTCTTTGAGGTTGGTGCCTGCCTCGTTTCGCGAGGCAGGCGGGACGTGAGTTAGATCACGTAGGACTTGAGCGGCGGGAAGCCGTTGAACGCGACCGCCGAGTAGGTGGTCGTGTAGGCGCCCGTGCCCTCGATCAGCACCTTGTCGCCGATCTCCAGCGAGACGGGGAGCAGGTAGGGCTCCTTCTCGTAGAGAACGTCGGCCGAGTCGCAGGTGGGACCCGCGAGCACGCACGGCACCATGCTGTCGTCGTCGCGCTCCGTGCGGATCGGATAGCGGATCGACTCGTCCATCGTCTCGGCGAGACCGCCGAACTTGCCAATGTCGAGATAGACCCAGCGCACCTCGTCCTCGTCGCGGCTCTTCTTCGAGACGAGGACGACCTCGGCCTCGATGATGCCGGCGTTGCCGACCATGCCGCGGCCCGGCTCGATGATCGTTTCCGGGATGCGGTTGCCGAAGTGCTTCGACAGCGCACGGAAGATCGACTCGCCGTAAGCCTCGACCTGCGGGACCGTCTTCAGGTACTTCGTCGGGAAGCCGCCGCCGAGATTGACCATCGACAGGTGGATGCCGCGATCGGCGCATTCACGGAAGATCGCTGAAGCCGAGCCGAGAGCCTGATCCCAGGCTTCGGTGTTGCCCTGCTGCGAACCCACGTGGAACGACACCCCGTAGGCTTCGAGCCCTTGACGAACCGCATGCTCGAGCACGTCGACAGCCATCTCCGGCACGCAGCCGAACTTGCGGGAGAGCGGCCACTCGGCGCCGGCGCCGTCGCACAGGATGCGGCAGAACACCTTCACCTCGGAAGCAGCAACACCAGCGGTCGCGGCAGCGCGGGCGATCTTCTCGACCTCGGCCTCGCAATCGACCGCATAGAGGCGCACGCCGATCTCGAGGGCGCGAGCGATGTCGCGCTCCTTCTTGATCGTGTTGCCGAAGGAAATGCGGTCGGGCGTGGCGCCGGCGGCAAGCGCAAACTCGATCTCGACGACCGAGGCCGTGTCGAAGCACGAGCCGAGATCGGCGAGAAGCTTGAGCACTTCCGGGGCCGGATTCGCCTTCACGGCGTAGAAGACACGCGTGTCGGGGAGCGCACGGGCAAACTTGGAATAGTTGTCACGCACCACGTCGAGGTCGACAACGACGCACGGGCCGTCCTCTCGTCGGTTGCGAAGGAATTCACGGATGCGCTGAGTCATGGCGCTCTCCCCACCAAAGGTTCAATGGAGGTCTTCAAGCCTCCGGATTGAAGTTCAGACGAGCAGAGCTTTCTGCCGTCCGGCGTCAGCGAGGGAAGATGCATCCTGCTTCGTGCGATGGAGACACGAGAAGCAAAGATGGGCTCTTCACCCGACGATGCTGCCTTGGATTGGATGGGGAATTCCCGTCCGCACGCCTGGCAATGATAAACAAGCCTCTTCGGTGCTGACCTTTGGAGGGCCAACGAGACCAAAAAAGCCCGTTCGTCGTTGCTTTAAGTCGCGTCCCCCGTTGAGAACGAGGTGCGCCGGTTTTCGCCTCCGGCTGCCGGTTAGGGGTATCGAGAGCTAGGTTGCTCTCGGGCGGCTGTCCGGCCTCTTGTCCGGATGCCCACCAACCGGCACGCGACCACAGGCACGTGCGAAATTGGGCAGGGGTGAGATAAGCATATTTGCCGGGGATCACAAGATCCTTTCGCTCTCCTTCCGCAATTTTTTAACCCTGGATCCAGAGAGGGCGTGGCGAGCAGGCATTCAGGCCCTATTAAGCGGCTTAAGCTCATCCATTGCGCGGTGAGCGCTTTGAAAACCCTCCCCGAGTCTCAGGAAGAACTGTTCCGCTGCCATGATGCACCTCTCCCGCCGTACCCTCCTGCAAAGCCTGCTCGCCGCCACGGCCCCGTCCGCCTGGAGCGGCCAAGCATCGGCGCAGACTCAGCAGAGCAGTGTGCCGGCCCCGAACCCGTTTCGATTCGAGGATGTGGTGCGCCGGGCGCGGGAGCTGTCGACGGCCCCGTTCGAGGCCAATCCTTCGCAACTGCCCGAGCCGCTCAACCGGCTGAGCTTCGACGATTATCGCGATATCCGCTTCCGCCCGGACAAGGCGCTGCTCGCCTCCGGCAACGGCCCGTTCCGGATGCAGCTGTTTCACCTGGGCTTCCTCTATCAGCGGCCGGTGACGGTCAACATCATCCGTGACGGCGTACCGACGCCGGTTCCCTATCAGCGCGAGCTGTTCGATTACGGACGCAACAAGATCGAAAAGCCGCTGCCGGTGAATCTCGGCTTTGCGGGCTTCCGCCTGCATTATCCGCTCAACAACCCGAAGGTCTTCGACGAGCTGATCGCCTTCCTGGGCGCGAGCTATTTCCGCTTCCTCGGAAGAGACCAGAAATATGGCCTCTCGGCGCGCGGCCTCGCCATCGACGTCGAAGGCGGGGAGCGGGAGGAGTTTCCACATTTCCGGGAGTTCTGGATCGACATGCCCAAGCCCGACAGCGACCGGGCCACGGTTTATGCGCTCCTCGACAGCCCCTCGGTGACCGGCGCCTATCGCTTCGAGATCTATCCGTCGAAGGAGACCACCCTCGACGTCACGGCCACGCTCTTCCCGCGCCAGCGGATGGAGAATGTGGGACTGGCGCCCCTCACTTCCATGTTCTTCGAAGGCGAGAACGACCGGAAACCGACAGACGACTACCGCCTCGAAATTCACGACTCAGACGGGCTGCTCATGCAGTCCGGCGCGGGCGAGTGGATCTGGCGCCCTCTGCGCAACCCGACGGCCAAGACGATCTCGTCCTTCTCCGACAACAACCCGCGCGGCTTCGGCCTGATGCAGCGTGACCGGGTGTTCGAGAACTATCAGGATCTGGAGGCTTACTATCATCAGCGCCCCGGCTACTGGGTGGAGCCGGTAGGCGATTGGGGCGAGGGCTGGGTGGAACTGGTCGAGCTGCCGACCCCGGACGAGACCCATGACAACATCGTCGCCTACTGGCAGCCGGCACGGCCCTACGAGGCCGGCCAGGAGGTCACCTTCTCCTATCGGCTGCGCGCAGCCGCAGCCATCGGCGACATGCATCCGGGCGGCAAGGCCATCAATACGTTCCAGACGCCCCCCCGCGCCAGCGGATCGAACGGTCCGAGCGATCGCACGCATCGCCGCTTCATCATCGATTTCGCAGGCGGCAACCTGCCCTATTACTTCAGCTCTCCGGATCAGGTGCAGCTGGTGCCTTCCACCTCCGTGGGACAGATCACCCACACCTTCCTCATGCCCAACGATCACATCGACGGTTTCCGCGCAGCCATCGACGTGAAGCTGGAGCCCGGCCAATCCACGGATCTGCGCGCCTTCCTGCGAGCCGGGAACAGGGCGCTCACGGAGACTTGGACCTACCCTTGGGCCGCGGAGTGATGGCCGCTCCACGCCAGCCTGGAAGGAGGCGCAAAAACGGTAAGAGATCGGGGGCGGGCCATGGCCCGCCCCCCACGAATTCTGGAAAACCCGGGATCAGCGGGGAAACAATGCCCTCCTACCCCTTCGTCATGCCCGCGCCTGTCGCGGGCATCCATGTCTTTGGACCCGTCGTGCAAGGCGAATACCATGCTCCCCTCTCCCGGTTGGGAGGGGGCAGAGGTGAGGGTTGTGTCCTCTCCGGATCTGGCATTCCCTCTCCCCGCGCTTACGCGCGTCGACCTCTCCCGCTCGGGAGAGGTAAGCTCGCGCTTCACTTAGATTTCTCACCCGGCCACCCCTGCCTCTCCCGCCAAGGGAGAGAACAAGTGCGGGCATGACGAGAGGGCAGCGGAAGCGGCAAGGAAGAATGTTCTCTCTTTGTTCTTGACAATGATCCTAATCAGAACTATGTTGCCTCTGTCCTGGCTCACCGAGGGGCGCGCTCGCGAGGCGTCGTGACTGTGGAGCCGGGGCACGGTCCTGCCGGATGAGCTGACCGCACAGCCGCCGGGCAGGAGGCCGCCCGCATGTCGCAAGTGACCGATGCGGTGTCCGCCTAAAGAAGCCGTGCGCGAGGAGCCGTTCGGTTCCACGCTTCCACCTCAGATCGAGCCGGACCGCTCCTCGCGCGACCCCTCGACCCATTCACCCTCGGGCCACCACGCCGCGAGGACGCTGCCGCGCGCCCGCAGGCTCTTTGACATCTCACGCCGACAGCGCCCGTGTCATCCCGGCGGTCCGCCGGGACCGGGAAAGGGATCCACTCACAGGCGTAGCGCTCTGGCATCCCGTCCCCCCGATGGCTATCGCTCTCTCCGGACGGGAATGATGCCCGTCATGACCGTCCTACTTTCCTACCCTCTGCCCTCACCTGAGGAGATCGCATGAGCGATCGTCTCGAAGGAGGATCCAGAGCGCATTGAACCATCCTTCGACGCAGCCTCACGGCTGCTCCTCAGGATGAGGGCAGCGGCACAAGGCCGGTGATGACATGGAGAGATTGGGTCAGCTGAAGAGCACAGATCCTCGAGACGACGAGAGACCTTGCCAAGCGTCTTTGAACCGCGCAGAACCGCGCTGAAGAGCGGCAGAAGTTCCTCCTGCCGCAGGCCAGGGACGAGCGCGATGAAGCGGAAGGCTTGGGCAGCGGGGCTGCTGATGGTTTTGACCGGCTGGAGCACGGGCTCCGCCGTGGCGCAGCCTGCCCTGCGGGAGGTGACCTTCGGCACCAACTGGCTCGCCCAAGCCGAGCATGGCGGCTACTATCAGGCGCTCGCGGACGGCACGTATGAAAGGCATGGCCTGAAGGTCACCATCGTGCCGGGCGGCCCGCGTGCGGACAACCGCATGCTCATGAGCGTCGGCAAGCTCGACTTCTATATGGGCGGCAGCCTTATCCAGGCCTTCTCCGCCGTGGAAAAGGACATTCCGACGGTGGTCGTCGCGGCTCACTTCCAGAAAGAGCCCCAGGCCCTGATGAGCCATCCGGGCCAGGGACTCGACACGTTCCAATCCCTGAAGACATCGAACGACATATTTCTCTCGAAGAGCGGCGCCGCCACCTTCTTCCAGTGGATGAAGGCCGAGTTCGGATTCAAGGACGAGCAGGTGAAGCCCTATGGCTTCAATCCCGCCCCCTTCATCGCCAACAAGCTCTCGGTGCAGCAGGGCTACGTAACCTCCGATCCGCTGGTGATCGAAAAGGCAGCGGGCTTCAAGCCCAACGTGTTCCTGCTCGCCGATCAGGGCTTCAGTACCTATTCGACCACGATCGAGACGCGCCGCGAGGTCGTGGAGAAGGATGCCGATCTCGTGCAGCGCTTCGTCGATGCCTCCACCATCGGCTGGTACAATTATCTCTACGGCGACAACACCAAGGCCAACGCACTCATCAAGCGCGACAATCCGGAAATGACGGATGAGCTGCTCGCCTACTCGGTCGCGAAGATGAAGGAATACGGCATCGTCGATTCAGGCGATGCGCAAAAACTCGGCATCGGCGCTATCTCCGACGCACGCGTGAAGGACTTCTTCGACAAGATGGTGAAGGCCGGTCTCTTCAAGGCCGATCTCGACTACAAACAAGCATACACGCTCCAATTCGTGAACAAGGGCGTTGGAATCGAGCTGAAGAAGTAGGCATCGGCAGCATCCGGCACTGCGCATTCCATGACCACGTCCACGCTCGTTTCGCTCAATCAGGTGAGCAAGGTTTTCGCCAACGGCGTGGCGGCTCTTGAGCGCTTCGATCTCGATGTTCGCTCGGGCGATTTCATCTCCCTGCTGGGTCCCTCGGGCTGCGGCAAGTCGACGGCGCTGCGCCTCATTGCAGGCCTGACCGGACCGACATCGGGAAAAGTGACCTGGCCCGGCTCTTCGACCGCCGATCATCGCAGCGAGATCGGCTTCGTGTTTCAGGAGCCGACCCTGATGCCCTGGGCCAACGTGGCGGACAATGTGTGGTTGCCGCTGCGCCTGCGCGGCATCTCACGACAGGAAGCGAAGGGCCGCATTGCGGAAAGCCTCACGCTTGTGGGCTTGCAGGATTTCGCCAAGGCCTATCCGCGCGAATTGTCCGGCGGCATGAAGATGCGTGTCTCGATCGCGCGGGCGCTCAGCGTGAAGCCTCGGCTGCTTCTCATGGACGAGCCTTTTGCCGCACTCGACGAGATCACGCGCTTCAAGCTGAATGACGATCTGTTGAAGCTGCAAGGCGAGCTCAACTGCACCATCGTGTTCGTCACGCATTCCGTTTTCGAGAGTGCGTATCTGTCGAACCGCATCGCGGTTCTGTCGCCTCGCCCGGGGCGCATCGTTACGGAGGTCGCAGGCATGCCCCCCCATGAGCGCGGCAGCGATTTTCGGACAAGTCTTCCTTATGCGGATCTGTGCCGGCATGTATCGCAGGCTCTGACGAGCGCCATGAAGGACGAGAGGCTGTGATGCCCCGCAATCCTCTCAAGGTTCTCATGCCGCTCATGGTTTTCATCGCGGCCATCGCTGCATGGGAAACATACGTGCGCTTTGCCGCCGTGCCCCGCTATATCCTGCCGGCCCCGAGCCTGATCGTCGCCACGATGAAGTCGGACTGGCCGGTCCTGTCGGCTTCCCTTCTGGTGACGCTGAAGACCACACTGACGGCTCTTGCTCTTGCGGTCAGCGGAGGTGTGGCGCTCGCCATTCTCCTGAGCCTCTCGCGCATTGTCGAGTATTCGCTCTATCCCTTTGCCGTTGTCCTGCAAGTGACACCGATCATCGCCATCGCCCCCTTGCTGCTGATTTATATGCCGCAGGATGTGGCTGTGCTTGCCTGCGCCTGGCTGGTGGCCTTCTTTCCCATCCTGTCGAACACCATGCTGGGGCTTCAATCCGTCGACCGGAACCTGCTGGAGCTTTTCCAGCTCTATGGCACCTCCGCTCGACAGGATTGGGACGCTCGGCTCGAATCCCGGTTGAAGGTCCTCTGGTATCTGCGCAGACCGGCGGCCCTGCCCGCCTTCCTGGCAGGCTTGCGGATCGCGGGCGGGCTCTCTCTCATCGGAGCGGTCGTTGCCGAAATGGCCGCAGGCTCTGCGGGAGCCGGCTCAGGGCTCGCCTATCGCATCATCGAAAGCCAGTACCGGCTCAATATTCCCCGCCTCTTCGCGGCCCTGGTGCTCTTGGCGCTTACAGGCGTCATCCTATTTCTTGTTTTGAGCCTCCTGTCCCGTTTTCTGCTGCGGCATTGGCACGAAAGCGCCCTGCCCCGGGAGGCCTGATGAGAGATCCGTTGAAGAGTCGCAGATCTGTCATCGAAACGTCATGAGTTGCTGGTCATGGTAAAGTGACAGCTGCTCAAGGGAAGATGGCAATGGACAAGGACATCATACATCCTGGCGTGAAAAGCGTCGGCTGGGCCCTGGTCCAGACATCGCGTCTCCACCGCAGCCGCACGGGCGACAAGCTCTCGGAGCTCGGGCTCTTCGCCGGTCAGGAGCAGGTTCTCCAAGCACTGGCCAGCTCCGGCCCCATGACCATGGGCGATCTCGCCGCCATTCTCCGCGTACGCCCGCCCACGGCATCCAAGACGGTGTCCCGCCTCTCAGCCCTCAAGCTCGTCGAACGGCACACGGAGCCGGGCGATGCGCGCGTGGTGCGTGTGAAGCTGACGAAGGAAGGCAAGCGAAAGGCCGCTGCCATCGATGCCCTTTGGGACGAGGTCGAAGCGGAACTCCTCGCAGGCTTCGACAACAAGGACCGCAAGCGTCTCCGCAAGCTCCTGCGCAGGGCTGCCAAGAACCTGGCTGGCGTGACCGGTGCCGACCAGACCGGCTTCGAAACGGATGACGAGCTGGAGGATCTGGGCGCCGAGGAGCCCGAACTCGCCGCAACGGCTTGAAGTAATCCAAAACTCGTTTTCGCTACATCCGCGGCATCCATCGCCCTTGGCTTCAACTTGCTCTATCGTGGCAGCACGCAGCAGCAGGAGCCGGATGGATTTCCATGAGCGATGCACCCATCAGCAGCCTTCCCGGGATAGGCCCCGTCACGCAAGGCCACTTGAGAGAAGCTGGCATCCGCACGGTATCGGAACTCAAAGCCATCGGGTCCGTCGAGGCCTATCGCCGTCTCAAGTTCATGCTTCCTCGTCAGGTCAGCCTCAATGCGCTCTATGCCCTTGAAGCCGCCTTACGCGGTTGCCACTGGCTCGACCTGCCCCAGGATGTGAAGAAGGTCCTGCAGCAAGAGGCCAAGACGATCGAGGAAGCCTTTCGCCGGGGCGCTGTCTCCCGCTGCGCGATCTGCTGAAGGAAAAGAGAATATCATGAGCAAAACCGAGATCCTGATGACCGCCCCGATGATGCCTGTGGTGATCGATGCACTCGACAAGGTCTTCACTGTGCACCGGCTCTGGGAGCATGAGGATCGCGGGAAGTTCTTGAGCGAAACCGGCCCACGCGTTCGCGGCGTTGCCACCAGCACGCTCTTCGGCCGCATGGATGCGACACTCTTCAATCTCCTGCCGAACGTGGAAATCGTATCGAGCTTCGGCGTCGGCTATGACAATGTCGACGTCGCGGAGGCGGCGAAGCGAAACGTGATCGTGACCAATACGCCCGATGTGCTCAACGACGAGGTCGCCGATCTCACTCTCGGCCTTCTCCTCGCCACGTTGCGCAAAATCCCGCAGGCCGATCGCTACCTGCGCGAAGGCCGCTGGCTGAAGGCCCCCTTTCCTCTCTCTCCGACTCTCCGCGAACGCAAGGTCGGCATCGTCGGCCTCGGCCGCATCGGCAAAGCCATTGCGAAGCGGCTCGAAGGATTTGACGTGAGCATCGCTTATCATGGTCGCACGCGGCAGGAAGGCGTCGCTTACACGTATTACCCGACGCTCATCGGGATGGCTGAGGCCTGCGATGTGCTGATCGTCATCACGCCCGGCGGCGCAGGCACGAGGCATCTCATCAACGCGGATGTTCTGAAGGCTCTTGGACCCAACGGCGTACTCATCAACGTGGCGCGCGGCAGCGTGGTGGACGAGCAGGCGCTGATCGAGGCGCTCAGATCCGGCACGATCCTCACCGCAGGCCTCGACGTGTATGAGGATGAGCCGCGCGTACCGCAGGAGCTGATCGACATCGAGCATGTGGTGCTTTTGCCCCACATCGCCTCCGGCTCCATCCACACGCGCAACGCCATGGGTCAGCTCGTCGCCGACAATCTCATCTCGTGGTTCAGCGGCAAGGGACCGCTGACGCCCGTGCCCGAGACGCCCTTCTCAGGGCGGGTGAGTTAACGCAGCCGCTCTCTTTCGCGACATGAACTCTTAGGGCATCGGGCCCAAAAGTTGACACCACTTTTGGGATCCGATCCGATGCTTCCTATGTAAATGGCGCATCGTTTATGCGGAAAAGTGGACCAGGTTTTACGCATAAACGATGCGCTAGTCATCATCGGCCTTGTGTCGGCGATCCCGCTTCGTGTGACGTGTCGCCCTTCTCATCGAGATGGCCGGCACTGATCCCCGGATCAAATCCGGGGATCGCCATGACGCGGTGGGTATCGTCTATAGCGCGAAGCCGCCGTCCACGAGGTGAATGTGGCCCGTCGTGTAGCTCGACTCATCGGAGGCGAGATAGACGGCGAGCGCCGCGACTTCCTCGGGCGTTCCGAGACGTCCCATCGGCTGCCGGTCGATAAAGGCCTGACGCACCTCCTCGATGCTCTGACCTGAACTCGCTGCCAAAGATGTGATGCGCTCATCAAGCGATGGCGACTGGATTGTACCGGGGCAGATCGCATTCGCGCGGACGCCGCGCTTGATGAAATCGGCCGCCACAGCCTTGGTGAGGCCGATCACAGCCGCCTTCGTGGTGCCATAAGCGTAGCGGTTCGGAATGCCGCGCACGGAGGATGCGCCGGAGGCGATGTTGACGATCGATCCTCCGCCGATATCCAGCATGCCCGGCAGGACGGCTTTGATGGTCCGGTGCATGGATTTCACGTTCAGGTCGAACGAGAAATCCCAGTCCGCATCGGAGCATTCGAGCACGGTGCCATGATGGACGAAGCCCGCCGCATTCACGAGAATGTCGAACGCTCCGGCCTCATTGACGAGTGCCTCGATGGAACTGCTGGAGCGAACATCGAGCTTGCGCCGCGTCGCCCCTTCAAGGCCATCGAGTTTAGCTTCGTCGAGATCCGTTGCCCAGACGTGTGCGCCCTCGCGAAGGAAGGCTTGCGCAATGGCGCGCCCGATGCCCTGCCCTGCCGCCGTGACGAGGGCGGTTTTGTTCTTCAGCCGATCTGTCATGGCGTCTCCAAGGTTTTCGCTCGTGTTTTAATGGTTATCTCGCGGCACACCGTAGGTCTGCGCCACCTTCTGGTATTTCACAGCAGGCTTCAGCGTCATGCCCTCGGAGAGCTGATCCACCATCGAGCGCTGGATCTCCTGCCACGGCGTCTGGCTCGCCGGATAGGCATAGCCACCACGCGCCTCGAGATCCGCGCGGCGTTTCTCCAGCTCCTCGTGCGAAAGCAGGATATCGGCCGTGCGCTTGTTGAGATCGATCCGGACGCGATCACCCGTCTGCAGCAGCGCGAGACCACCGCCGGCCGCCGCCTCAGGCGACGCGTTGAGGATGGACGGCGTGCCGGACGTGCCCGACTGGCGCCCATCGCCGACGCAGGGCAGCGAGAGAACGCCGCGTTTGATCAGCGCGCCAGGCGGCTGCATGTTCACCACTTCCGCAGCGCCCGGATAACCGATGGGACCAGCGCCGCGCATGATGAGGATCGTATGCTCGTCGATGTTGAGCGACGGATCATCGATGCGGTGGTGATAGTCCTCAGGCCCATCGAACACCACGACGCGCCCCTCGAAGGCATTCGGGTCGTTCGGATTGTTGAGATAGCGCTCCTGGAACTCCGCACTGATCACGCTCGTCTTCATGATCGCGGAATCGAAGAGCGTTCCCTTGAGATTGAGGAAGCCCGCCCTTTCTCTGAGCGGATTGTCGTAGGAGCGGATCACCTCGCGATCCCAGGTGAACTTGCCCTTACAGTTCTCACCGATTGTCGTGCCCGTGCAGGTGATCGCGTTCTCATGGATCTTGCCCGCGCCGATCAGCTCCGCCAGCACCGCCGGCAGACCACCTGCGCGGAAATACTCTTCGCCGAGATATTCGCCTGCAGGCTGCATGTTCACGAGCAGCGGGATCTCGAATCCGATGCGCTCCCAGTCGTCATTGTTGAGCGGAACGCCGATGTGCTTCGCAATCGCGTTGATGTGAATCGGCGCATTGGTGGAACCACCGATCGCCGCATTCGCCACGATCACGTTCTCGAATGCCTCACGGGTCATGATGTCGGAAGGCTTCAGGTCCTCCCACACCATCTCGACGATGCGCCTGCCGGTTTCGTAGGCCATCTGGCCACGCTCGCGATACGGCGCAGGGATGGCAGCCGAGCCCGGCAGCGACATGCCGAGCGCTTCCGCCAGCGCGTTCATCGTCGAAGCCGTGCCCATGGTGTTGCAATGGCCGACCGACGGCGCCGAGGAGCCGACGATATCCATGAACTGCTGATAATCGATATCGCCCGCCGCATGACGCTCGCGTGCCTTCCACACGACGGTACCGGAGCCGGTGCGCTCGCCATGGTGCCAGCCGTTGAGCATGGGGCCGACATTGAGCGAGATCGCCGGAATGTTCACGGTGGCGGCCGCCATCAGGCAGGCTGGCATGGTCTTGTCGCAGCCGGTCAGCAGCACGACGCCGTCGAGCGGGTAGCCGTAGAGCACCTCGACGAGGGAGAGATAGGACAGATTACGATCGAGGCAGGCGGTGGGGCGCTTGCCTGTCTCCTGGATCGGATGGCAGGGGAACTCGAAGGCCACGCCGCCCGCCGCCGTGATGCCGTCCCGCACACGCTTGGCGAGTTCGAGATGGTGGCGATTGCAAGGGGAAAGATCGGAGCCGGTCTGCGCAATGCCGATGATCGGCTTCTTGCCCTGCAGCTCCTTGCCCGTCAGGCCAAAGTTCAGATAGCGCTCAAGATAGAGCGCCGTCATGCCCGGATTGTCCGGGTTGTCGAACCAGAGCCGAGAGCGAAGCTGATCGGGAGTGAGGCGATGGGGCCTGTCAGCCATTCTTGGATCCTCTCAATTTTAGGCGCTTTGGCCTTATGTGGTGCAGGACAGGAGCCGAGAAACCGGCTTGGATAAAAATCATAGCTGCCCCGACGAATCTTTCGGCAAGCAATCGAAAGCGAAACGCCGCCTGACGCAAGGCGACTTTCGAATAAATCATACAAATTGAACAGCAATGTTGTTGTAATGGAGTATCTGATCTACGCTGGCGACCTATCCTACTGGGTGCCCTGGCTGACCAGCAGCGTCGGTGGCGATCAAACGTACCGGCACACTAGATCATGCCGGATAGAGCATCAGGCTGCTCGGGCACGGTTCTCCCTGATTGAGAGCATCTTTCCAGATCAGCGCAAGGCGCCGGCCGTCTCATCGATCTGCGCACGCGTCGCAGGATCGAGATCGAGCGCCTCCGCGAGTTGATGGAGGAATTCGCGCTCCTGGATCGTATCCGGATCAATGGCAATACGCGCAGCCGCATAGACCTGAGCTGCTTTCTCGGGATCTTTGACGCTGGCTGCCAGCTCCTCGACATCAGCAGGCGACGCCATTTCCCGCTCGAGCCAATGGCTCGCCTCCGGGTCGATGCCGGCTTCGGTCAGGCCTTTGAGGATCCGGGCGCGCTCGGCTGCATCGATCCTGCCATCGGATGCTGCGGCCGCCACCATGGTCCTCAAGAACAGCAAGGCATCATCCTCAGTTTGCGAGACCGGATGAAACCGCGAGGTTTCCGGCAAGCTCAAAGCCGCTTGGGCCAACGCTTCACCATCACTTCCGGGAGACTCGCCTGGAGCCTGCCCTTTGGTATCCGCTGTAGCCATCACACCACCCTGCTGCTTCTGATAGGCGCGATAGGCGAGACCTCCGATCACCGCGAGGCCGCCGAGTTTCACAAGATTACCTGTAAGTTTGCCTTTCTTGCGACGCCCGAACAGAAGCCCCGCCAAGCCGAGCAGCGCCGCTTGAGTGACGCCGGGATGCTGCGTTGCCAGATCCTTGGCTTTCTGAATGAGCTGGTCGGGGGATTGTCCTGTGATCTGAGTGACGCTCTTCTCGATCTGCTGCCCCAAACCTTGCTGGCCGACTCCAATCGGTTGGATTTCTGAAGAGCCCTGGCGCTCCTGATGAGGCTCGGCGCGACCGATCGCGCCGACGAATGCATCCAAGAGTTTTCTGTAATCGACCATTGCGTCCTCCTGCCGGTTCAATGCCGAAGCAAGAACACAACGGAGGCGCCTGGTAATGGTTCAGGTTTGCGCCCGCAGAGAGGCGGCATCCGCAGCAAGCCGCTCGATTGCGGCAAGATCACCCTTCTTCATCGCCTCCGCAGGAGTAACCCACGTGCCGCCGACACAGGCAACATTGGGAAGCGAAAGATAAGAAGGAGAAGAGGTACGGTCGATGCCGCCTGTCGGACAGAACATCAGGTTCGGCAAAGGTCCATGGACGGATTTGAGCCAAGCCGTCCCCCCTGAGGCAGCCGCGGGAAAGAATTTGAGATACCGGAAACCCATAGCCGCAAGGGTCATGGCTTCGGAAACCGTCGCGCAACCGGGCATCACTGGAATTGGGGCTGCCCTCAAATCTTCCGCGAGCTGCATAGGCGTTCCTGGTGTCACGATGAACTTGGCGCCGGCATCCACCACTTCACGAACCTGACTACGCTCGAGAACAGTGCCGGCCGCGACCACCGCCTCGGGCACGGCCTTGGCAATAGCGCTTATGGCATCGAGCGCAGCAGAGGTTCGGAGCGTAATCTCGATCACCGGAAGGCCCGCGCGGACAAGGGTATGAGCAAGGTCGATGCTGATGCGCGCGTCATCCACCATCACCACAGGAATGACAGGCGCAAGACGGAGCTGATCTCGTAGGACATCACTGTGCGACATGAGGCTAGATCCTTGTTCAAGCAGC
>NZ_JBQWEL010000025.1:0-74272 GCF_052658925.1 Microvirga medicaginis
TGCCAGGATCGGACCTTGCCTATTTAGCGAGGCTACCGAGGTACAGCCTGTCCCTTCAGGAGACTCTCGGCGTCTCCCCCCGCGCGGCGGGAATGGTGGTCATCGGTAAGACCAACATGCATGAATTCGCCTATGGAGTGACCAGCGCCAATAGACATTTTGGGGCCGTCATGAACCCGTTGGGCCGGACGCGGCTTCCCGGGGGCTCAAGTGGCGGGTCGGCGGCCGCCGTCGCCGGAATGGCCGCGGCGGCCGTCGGTTCCGACACAGGCGGCTCCATTCGAATTCCGGCAGCGGCCTGCGGGCTGGTCAGGCTCAAGCCGACCTATGGCCTCGTCAGCTGCGAAGGTGTCATCCCGCAGGCCTGGTCCCTTGATCACCTGGGTCCGATGACCCGATGCGTCGACGATGCCCGCCTGCTTCTCGAAATCCTCGCCGAGCGTGCCATTGCCGCCCCAGACTCACCTCCGTCCAATTGCCACGTTGGCGTCCCACGGACGCTGATTGCAGCGGCCAGCACCGACGCGCAGTCCGCATTCGATGCCACCATTCGTGATTTCGAGCGCTTGGGCGCAACGATCAGTTTAATCGATCTCCCAGATCTGGAGGCGGCGCACCGCGCATGGCTGACGATCTTCCTTGCAGAGTCGGCCGCCTATCATCGTTCCAACCTGCTCCATCACGCCGAACTGATCGATCCGGGCGTGCGCCCCTTCCTGTTGGCCGGGACGCTGATTGAGGCCGGACAGTACGAAGCCCAGCGCTTCCGCCGCCAGTGGTCAGAGGCCGTCCATGAGGTGCTCGCCGACGTCGATGTCCTCGTCAACCCGACTCTGCCTGCAGCCGTCCCTCGGCGGACCGACCTGCACGTGAGCGGCGCACAGGGACAAATGAGCGTGCGGGATGCGATGGTCTTCTATCAGTGGCCCGCAAACCTTTTGGGATGGCCTTCAATCGCCATCCCGACCACCGAGCGCCTCGATGGCTTGCCCTTCAGTGCAATGCTGACCGGCAAGCCCTACGCGGAGGCTCGGCTGCTCGCCATAGCGCTCACTTTCGAACGGTTTCAGGAAACCTGATGGCGCCAGGGCCGCTGGTGGTCATGCTGTCATCGGGCGGCGGATTTCCATCCTCTTGCCATCGACGGATCCCACACTCCGCTCGATGAAGCCTTGTGGCCTGCGGCCTGAGCAGACATCGTCAACGAAATGGCAATGCTGCGAGAACAGAGGAGCTTTCCATAGCGATGTGGCCGCCTGAACCGGGTACGATCGCTCCGGTCCAGACGGCCATGGCTAGGCTCTCAGGCTACGAGCGCCATGGCTCGGCGGATCAGTTCTCCACCGTTCCGAACCCGCCGCCTGTCGGCGTGCGAACGATGATGGCCTCGCCTGAATCGATCTGAGTCTGGTCGCATCCTCCCAGCCGTTCGAGACGTCCGTCCTTTCGGCGCACCCAGTTCTCACCCACCTGACCAGGCTCGCCTCCGGCGAGCCCGAACGGGCGCACCCGGCGATGTCCGGAGAGGATCGCACAGTTCATCGGCTCCAGGAACCGGATGGTGCGCGAGGTCCCATCGCCGGCATTCCAGCGGCCGCGGCCTCCGGAATTGTGCCGGATGTGGAAGTCTTCGAGGACGACCGGGTAGCGAACCTCGAGCACCTCGGGATCGGTAAGACGGGAGTTCGTCATGTGGGTATGGACAGCATCGGCGCCATCAAATCCGGGCCCTGCGGGAGCACCCGAGCAGATAGTCTCGTAGTACTGGTACACATCATTGCCGAACGTGAGATTGTTCATGGTTCCCTGCGCCGCGGAGAGAGCGCCGAGAGCGCCGAACAGGCAATTCGTCACCGCCTGGCTGACCTCGACGTTGCCCGCAACGACAGCGGCCGGATATTGCGGCGAGAGCATCGATCCTTTGGGAATGATGAGGTTGATCGGACGCAGGCATCCGGCATTCATGGGAATGTTGCCTTCGACCATGACCCGGAACACGTAGAGAACCGCCGCACGCGTCACCGGCTCGGGCGCATTGAAGTTGTCGGAACGCTGGGGCGACGTTCCGGTAAAGTCGACTGTTGCCTCCCGGCGCTCGCGATCAACGGTGATCTTGACACGGATGAAGCAGCCCTGATCCATCTCGTATTCGAAAGACGAGTCTGACAACGCGTCGAGCACCCGCCGCACGCTCTCGTCGGCATTATCCTGCACGTGACCCATATAGGCCTGCACCACATCGAGCCCGAAGTGCTCGACCATGCGCCGCAACTCCGCCACGCCCTTCTCGTTGGCGGCGATCTGCGCCTTCAGATCGTTGACGTTCTGGACAACGTTGCGCACCGGGTAACGTGCACCCTGCAGAAGCTGCCTGAGCTCCTCCTCCAGGAAGCGACCGCGATCGACCATCTTGAAGTTATCGATATAGACCCCCTCCTCCTCGATATTCATGGCGAGCGGAGACATCGAGCCGGGAGCGATCCCGCCCACATCGGCATGGTGGCCGCGCGATGCCACGAAGAACAGGATCGTCTGCCCTGCCTTGTGGAAGACCGGTGTGACGACCGTGATGTCGGGCAGGTGCGTGCCGCCGTTATATGGGGCGTTGATCGCAAAGACATCGCCGGGGCGCATGTTGTCGCCATGGGCCCGGATCACGCTTTCAACCGACCTGTCCATGGACCCCAGGTGCACGGGCATGTGAGGGGCGTTGGCAACTAGGCGGCCATCCGCATCGAAAACCGCGCAGGAGAAGTCCAGACGTTCCTTAATGTTCACGGAATAGGCCGTGTTCTGGAGCGTGACACCCATCTGCTCGGCGATCGACATGAAGAGATTGTTGAAGACCTCGAGCATGACCGGATCCGCTTCCGTTCCGATGGCAGGCGCCACGCGGGCTGCCTCGGTCCGCCGCATCACCACATGGTTCTTCGCCGTAACCTCCGCAGCCCAGCCGGGCTCGATGACGATTGTCTGATGCGGCTCGATCAAAAGCGCCGGGCCGGCAAGGCGCACGCCCGGCGCCAGCCTCTCGCGATGATAGACGGCGGCCTCGTGCCAGGCTCCTTGAGAAAAGAACCGGGTCCGTGCCGTAGGTTCAGCCGTCATCGAGGAGACCGGAAGGTCCGCTTCGTCCGCAGGTTGGCCGCCGCCGACCGCCTCGACCGTAACCGCTTCGATGCTGAGATGCCTCGTCTCGTCGATGAAGCCGAAGCGGGCGCGGTGGGCAGCCTCGAAAGCCGCCTTCATGCTTGCGATATCGGCGAAGTCGACGGTCAGCGACATGTCGGTTCCGGCGTAACGGACGTGCGCGCGCTGGTGAACCGTGATGTCTTCGTCGGGAACCGATTGCTGCAGCAATTCCTCACGCGCGTCGTGGGCGAGATCCGCAAGGATCCGGGTTGCATTCGCGATCCCGGTCTCGTCGAGTGGAGCCTCGACGGTGCGCTGGCGGGTGGCGCGGATATCGGCGAGGCCCATGCCATAGGCGGAGAGAAGTCCGGAGAACGGGTGGATCATCACCGTCTTCATGCCGAGGGCATCGGCGACGAGGCATGCATGCTGACCGCCCGCACCGCCAAAGGATTGAAGCGCGTACTCGGTGACGTCATAGCCCCGCTGCACGGAAATCTTCTTGACCGCATTGGCCATGTTCTCGACGGCAATGCGAATGAACCCGTCGGCCACGGCTTCGGGGGAACGGCCGTCGCCGATGCGGCCGGCCAGCTCCACGAACGCCTTCCGCACGGCATCGACATCAAGCGGCTCGTTGCGGTTAGGTCCGAAGATAGCGGGGAAGAAGCTCGGGTCGAGCTTGCCGGTCATGACATTTGCATCCGTCACCGCAAGCGGGCCGCCCCGACGGTAGCAGCGCGGGCCCGGATTGGCACCGGCCGAGTCAGGGCCGACCTGGAAACGTGACCCGTCATAGTGGAGGATCGAGCCGCCCCCTGCGGCAACCGTATGGATCAGCATCATCGGAGCCCGCATGCGCACTCCGGCCACCTCGGTTTCAAGAGTGCGCTCGTACTCGCCGTCAAAATGCGACACGTCGGTGGACGTGCCGCCCATGTCGAAGCCGATGATCTTGTCGAATCCGGCGATGCGGGCGGTCTCGACGCATCCGACGACACCCCCGGCAGGGCCCGAAAGGATGGCATCGCGTCCGTGGAAGAGGTTGGCGTCGGTCAGTCCACCTGAGGACATCATGAACATGAGGCGTGCGCTGCGCTCGGTCTCGTCGCCCAATTCGGAGGCGACCTGGTCAACATACCGGCGCAACACGGGCGACAGGTAGGCATCGACCACGGTCGTATCGCCACGGCCAACGATCTTCATCAGCGGGCTGACCTCGTGCGAAACCGAGACTTGGCTGAACCCGACCTCGCGCGCAATCGCGGCAACGGTCTGCTCGTGAGCCGGATAGCGATAGGAATGCATGAAGACGATGGCGCAGGCGTGAATGCCATCCGCATAGGCGGCGGCAAGATTGCGACGGACGAGATCGAGATCGGGCTCGGCCTCGACAGTTCCATCGGCAAGAACCCTTTCATCGACCTCGAGCACGCGCTCGTAAAGCTGCTCCGGCTTGGTGATGTTCTTGGCGAAGATATCGGCGCGGCCCTGGTATCCGATCTTAAGCGCGTCGCGGAAGCCCCCCGTGATGACGAGCAAGGTGCGATCACCCTTGCGCTCGAGCAGGGCATTGGTCGCAACCGTCGTGCCCATCTTGACTGTGGCGATTTTCCCGGTCGGCAGAGGCTCCCCGCCCTGGATACCCATCAGTTCGCGGATGCCCTGGATCGCCGCGTCGCGATACGCTTCAGGGTTTTCGGAGAGCACCTTGTGGGCCAGGAGAGCCCCGTCGGGCTTGCGCGCGACGATGTCGGTGAACGTCCCACCGCGATCGATCCAAAAGTCCCACTTCCCCGAAACCATGAGTGTCCCCTATGATTAGTATTAATTGATCGGTGAAATGTAGATAAATTATCGGCAAAATGTCAACGCGACTTTCCGATGGGTAAAGTCTAGCCAGGGAGTTTGAAAAAATGTTGCAGAGTGATGCCCCCGGCCCGATTGTCTCGTCCGCTCACTTAGCCTCCGGTGGCCTTCCCGCCCTATCGGAGTTCGAGTTCGGCCTCATCCTGGCCTCACATGCCTTTCACCGCTGGATCGTGCGGGGCATGGCGGCGGCGGGATTGTCGGACCTGTCGCCAACAGACATCTTCGTGCTTCATTCCATTCATCATCGGTCGAAGCCGAAGCGCCTCGCCGATATCTGCCTCGTCCTGAACATCGAGGACACGCATGTCGTCACCTATTCGGTGAAAAAGCTCGAGCGGCTCAAGCTCGTAGCCAGTTCGAGAGCGGGCAAGGAAAAGATGATCTCGGCAACAGAGGCCGGGTCCAAGGCCTGCGAGCGCTACAGGGCTCTTCGGGAAGCCCTCCTCGTCGGGCCAGTCGCCTCCCTCGGTCTGGAGCCGGAGACCCTGTCGCGGTTGGCCAGTCAGATGCGCACCCTATCCGGCTATTACGACCAGGCCACACGGTCCGCAGCATCTCTGTAGGACCGAAACCTTAGGAGGGGACGGACATGGAACTCAAGGAAGTCGAGGCTTTGTACTGGAGCGCCACCCTGCGCAGCTTCTCGAAGGCGGCCATTCGTCTGGACACCTCCCAACCGACGATCTCCGCGCGCATCGCATCATTGGAGCGGCATCTCTCCCTTCACCTGTTCGACAGGAGCGGACGGGAAGCAAAGTTGACGCCAAGAGGCTTGGAGATGCTCACCTGGGCCGAGCGCATACTCAGCCTGCATCAGCAGGCCATGCATGCCATGTGCGGAGGCGCTGGCACCGAAGGCATCGTTCGCGTAGGGACCTCCGAAACGATTGTGCACACGTGGCTGCCAATCTTCATGCGGGCCTTCGAGGCACAGTTTCCGCGCCTCAGCCTGGAGCTGACGGTCGACACCACTCCCAACCTGCGAGACGGGCTTGCCGGGCAGGAGATCGATCTTGCCTTCCTGCTTGGCCCCGTACCCGATCCCTCGATCCAGAGCCGGACGCTGCCGACCTACAAATTGAGCTTTGTCGCAGCACCCCGCCTGGGATTTCTGGGGCGGCCCATTACTCTCAAGGAACTCGCAGACGTCACGATCATCACCTATGGGCGAAGGACGAGGCCCACCATTGCTCTCACGGATCTCTTTCGCTCCTCCGGGATGGCGCCGCCCCGAATGATCACGTCGGCCTCTATTTCGGCGAATATCAGACTCGCGGCTGACGGTGCCGGAGTCGCCATCCTGCCGCCGACACTCATCCCGGATGAGATCGCAGCCGGAAAACTGGGCCTTATCGAGACAGACATCGCGCTGGATCCTCTCCGCTTCACCATTTCGTATTGCAAAGCGCTCTCAAACCCGGTGAGCGAGGCGGTCGCCAATCTTGCCCTAGAGGTCGCCCGAAAGACCCATCAGGAAAGCTGATAAGTCATGCGCGGATCGAGACTATTGATTGTAATTTCCCGTCAAGTCTTAATGGGTTGTAAGAATAGCAATTCACTAACCTTAGGGAACCGACCATGAACGACGTACCGCGCCGCGCTGGTTACGATCTGGCGACAGGTATCGACGTGCGACAGGCTGCGAGGAGCGGCCGCCTGAGGGAGCAGACCTCGGGTCTGGCACCCGGGTTCGTGCAGGGCAACCTCGCGATTCTTCCTGCGGACCTGGCCTCATCCTTCCTGCGTTTCTGTCAGCGAAATCCTAAAGCCTGCCCCCTGATTGGCGTCTCCGAGCCCGGCGATCCCCGGCTTCCGGAACTGGGAGCCGATCTCGACATCCGCACCGATCTTCCCCTCTATCGCGTATGGCGCGACGGCGAGCTTGTCGACGAGACCCCGGACGTATCCTCGGTCTGGCGCGACGACCTCGTGTCATTCGTCATCGGATGCTCCTTTTCCTTCGAAGAGGCGTTGATGGCGGATGGAATCGCCCTTCGACACATCGTCAACGGCACCAACGTGCCGATGTACCTGACCAACATCCCCACCCAGCCGAGCGGCCCCTTCCATGGTCCCGTGGTCGTCTCCATGCGGCCGTTCAAGCCTGCGGATGCGATCCGGGCCATCCAGATCACATCGCGTTTTCCTTCAGTGCACGGAGCACCGATTCATATCGGCAAGCCGGAAATGATCGGGATCAAGGATCTCAACGTTCCCGACTATGGAGAGCCGGTACATGTTGCCGACGACGAGATTCCCGTCTTCTGGGCGTGCGGCGTCACCCCGCAATCCGTGATCGCCGCGGCCCGCCCCTCCTTCGCCATCACGCATGCGCCAGGCTTCATGCTGGTCACCGACCTGAAGAACAGCCGCCTCGCGAATGGCTAGCGCAGGCGCTGCGCTGACTGACGAAACGAGCACTGGGCCAAAAGGCGCGAATTTTTCGCCCGGTACTCCAAGACAAGAACAACGAACCGAACCACCAACCAAAGGGTAACTGCTATGAAATCTACCTTGTCGCTCGTCACGGCGAGCATTCTTTCCCTCTTCGTTGCCGGGGCTGCGTCGGCACAGGAATTGCCCAAGACCCACCTGAAGGTCGTTGGCGCCTGGGGCAACCTCTCGCAGTACAAGAATTTCGAGCAGCCCTTCTGGACTAAGGAGATCACCGATAAGTCGAAGGGTGCCATCACCGCCGAGATCACCCCCTTCAACGAAATGGGTATGAAGGGCGCGGAGATCTTCCGCCTGATGCGCCTCGGCGTAATCGATTTCGGCTCCACCGTCCTTGGCTATGTGGCTGGCGACGATGCCCGCAACGAGGCCGTCGACCTCGCCGGCCTTGCGCCGGACATCGCAACCGCCCGCAAGGTCTCCGACGCCTACAAGCCGGTCTATGACAAGTTCTACGGCGAGAAGTTCGGAATCAAAGTTCTCGGAATCTGGCCCTATCCTGCGCAGGTTATTTACTGCAACGGCGAGGTGAAGGGCCTCGCGGACCTGAAGGGCAAGAAGGTCCGCACCGGCAACCGCACCCTCGCAGAGTTTGTCGAGGCTCTCGGCGGCACCGGCGTGACGATGACCTTCAGCGAGGTTGTCCCCGCGTTGCAGAACAAGGTGGTCGACTGCGCCATCACCGGCACTCTCTCTGGCAACTCGGCGAAGTGGTACGAAGTCTCGACCCATATCCTCGAGCTTCCAGTCGGCTGGAGCCAGGTGATGTTCGGCGTGAATCAAAAGCGCTGGAACAGCCTTGACCCCAACGTCCGCACCTTCCTCGAGAAGGAGATCGCCGGCCTCGAGGATCGGATCTGGAAAGGCGCCGACGAGGAGACGCAGCAGGGCTTCGATTGCAACACCGGTAAGGATTCCTGCAAACTCGGCACCAAGGCGAACATGACCTTCGTGCCCATCAACAACGCTGACCGTACCCTTCTGAAGAAGGTGCTCTCCGAGACCGTAGTTCCGAAGTGGGCTGAGCGCTGCTCGGGCGACTGCGTCGCGAACTGGAACGCCACAGTCGGGAAGATCGTCGATATCCAGGCCAAGGCCAACTGAGGGCGCGCGGATCACTGAACCGTAGCACTCGTTTCCGGAGCCTCCCCACGGCGTGGGGAGGCTTCCAGCAAGGTTGATTTTGGCATGATACCTCTTCTTGATCGCTGGCTTGCGCTCGCAGATCGCCTCTCCATTCTAGCGGTCCGGGTCGCCGGTGCCATGATGCTGGCGGCTGCATTCCTCGTCGGAATTGACGTTCTGTTGCGCAAGACAGTGCTGATAACCCTCGGCGGCGCGGACGAGTTGTCCGGCTATGCATTCGCCGTCGGCACAACGTGGGCTCTCGCCTTCACATTGCTGCGTCGAGCCAATGTCCGTGTCGATGCGCTCTATGGTTGGCTCTCCGTCAGGGTCACGAGTATCCTCGATCTTCTTGCGCTCCTATCGCTCTTCATATTCGTTGGTTATCTCACGTGGCGTGCGGTGCTGGTCCTGCAGGACTCGCTTCTCTTCAGCACGCGCGCGACGACGCCGCTGGGAACGCCCCTGTGGATTCCGCAATCGCTTTGGATCGTGGGTTTCCTTCTATTCCTCTTCACAATCATTCCCTTGACCCTGAGGGCCGCGATTGCCCTGGCTACGGGCGATCTGCCCAAGGTTCGCCATCTCGCAGGCGCCATGACCCTCGAGGAAAGTGCAGCCGAAGAGGCAAGCCACACCGCGGAGCTTCGAGCTCCCCATTCAGGGTCGGAACGCTGACACCATGCTTGCTACGACACTCATCATCCTCCTCGGGCTTCTTGCCCTCTCCATTCCGGTCGCAGCAGCCCTCGGCGTTCTCGGCCTCGTGCTCGAGCAATTGTACAGCACGATGCCCCTGAGCCTGGCCATGGGTGAAATCGCCTGGTCGGCCGGCCGAGACTTCCTTCTGGTCTCGATCCCGATGTTCATTCTGCTCGGCGAAATCCTGCTGCGCTCCGGCGTCGCTGAAAAGATGTATACCGCGATGGTCAAGTGGCTGTCCTGGCTGCCGGGCGGCCTGATGCACTCCAACATTGGAGCCTGCGCAATCTTCGCGGCCACTTCCGGTTCCTCCGTCGCCACGGCAGCGACCGTAGGCACAGTCGCCCTCCCGCTCGTCAGCCGACACGGCTACAATGAGCGCCTGTTCCTCGGAACGCTGGCTGCGGGCGGAACGCTGGGCATCCTGATTCCGCCGTCGATCAACATCATCATTTACGCCGTTCTGACCGACACCTCGATTCCGAAGCTATACCTCGCGGCCATCCTGCCGGGCCTTGGGCTCGCCGGATTGTTCATGGCGTTCATTGTCGCGGCCTGCCTGTTCAAGCCGGCCTGGGGCGGAGCACGAATTCGGACGACTTGGGCGGAGCGGTTCGCCAGCCTTCCCGATCTTATCCCTCCCATGCTGATCTTCCTGGTCGTCGTCGGCTCGATCTATGCGGGCATCGCCACGCCGACGGAGGCCGCATCGCTGGGGGTGATCGCCGCGCTAATCCTGGCCGCCTTCTACCGGCGGCTCAACCTGAGAATGCTGCTCGAAGCATTCGAGAACACCATGCGCACGAGCGCGATGATCATGCTGATCATCATCGCCGCCTACTTCCTCAACTTCGTGATCACGGCGATCGGGCTGACGCAGATGCTCACGGATACGGTGGCCGGACTGGGTCTCTCCAAGTACCAGATGCTGTTTGCGGTGGTGATCTTCTACCTTATCCTCGGGTGTTTCATGGAGACGCTCTCGATGATGATCACCACGATCCCGATCATCTCGCCCGTCATGACGGCCCTCGGATTCGATTCGATCTGGCTGGGAGTCGTGATTGTCATTCTCATCGAGGCGGCGCTGATCACGCCTCCCGTGGGGCTCAATCTCTATGTCGTGCAGTCCCTGCGCAGCAAAGGAAGCCTCAACGACGTGATCGTCGGCGCTCTCCCCTTCGTGATCGCGATGATGATGCTCATCGGGCTCCTCGCCGCGTTCCCCGGGCTGGCCCTTTGGCTGCCTTCCAAATTCTGAGGTCCATCGTGCTTACATTCAATCGCATCTCACGGACTGGCGAGGATCGGATCGGCCTCGCCCCCCAGGCATTGGTCATTGCAGGTTGGGCGGGCCGAGACGAGCACGCCATCCAGCATCACATTGAGGAGCTCGCGGCCATCGGCGTCCCGCGCCCGTCGTCGGTGCCGGTCTACTACCGTGTTTCGGCGAGCAATCTCACCCAGTCCGAGCGTCTCGCGGTTCTCGGACCCGATTCCTCCGGTGAGGTCGAGCCGGTGCTGGTGGCGCTCGCGGACGGCTACTGGATCGGCATCGGATCCGATCACACTGACCGCAAGGCTGAAACAGCAGGCATTGCACTTTCCAAGCAACTCTGCGGCAAGCCCGTCGGCACTACCCTGTGGCGGCTGGAAGAGCTGGAGCCCCATTGGGACCAGATCATCATGCGCTCCTGGGCGATCATCGATGGCGAACGGGTGCTCTATCAGGAGGGAAAGCTGTCTGCCCTCAGGACGCCTCGGGATCTCATGGACTGTCGTCCAGCCGGTCTGGAGATCGCGCCAGGAACTGTGATGTATTGCGGAACCCTTGGAGCGATCGGCGGCATCAGGCCAGGCACGCGCTTTGAGATGGAGCTGGAGGACCCGGTGCTTGGCCGCACCATGCGGCATGCCTACGACATCGAGCTCCTCCCAGTCGTCTCCTGACCGTGGCTCCAAACCCTGAGGACAGTGTCCGTGGATCCATCGTTCTGGGCGCTTCTCGCCGTCAAAATGCTGGTCGCCGCCGCCATCGTGGTGACCGCATCGAAAATCGTGGAGAGGAGCGGCCCTTTTCTGGGGGCCATGATCACGACCCTGCCGATCTCGGCCGGGCCGGCCTTCGTGTTCCTGGCCGCCGACCATGACGCCGCCTTCATCACCGAGAGCGCCCTGGCCGGACTTCCGGTCACGGCCGCGACCGTCATCTACATGGTCGTCTATGCAACCGTCGCGCAGCGCCGCGGCGTCTTCGTAAGCATCGGGGCAGCATTTGCGGTGTGGGCGGCCTTTGTCTCCATCATCCTGCAAGGACGATGGTCGCTTGCCGGCGCACTCGCTCTGAACGGAGCGGTCTTTGCAGTGTCATTCGTCTATGCGCGCAAGCTGATGGGTACGACCATGCCGCCGCGCTTGCAAAAGAAGGCGTGGGACATTCCATTCCGCGCCGCCCTCGTCATGGCTGTCGTCGGAGGAACCATTCTGGCCGGGCGTACGCTCGGCCCGTCGGTTGCGGCCGCCGCCGCGCTCGCTCCGGTCGTGCTTATAAGTCTTGCACTGATCCTGCACCCGCGCATCGGCGGCGTAGCGACTGCATCAGTCGTGGCAAACGGCGTTCCGGGAATGCTGGGTTTCGTAGGGGCCTTGTGCATCCTGCATCTCGGGGCAGGCTCCCTGGGAGTCGTTCCAGCGCTCATCCTTGCCCTGGCAGCGAGCCTTTGCTGGAACGCAACTCTGATCGCGATACGCAGCTGGTTCCTGCAGACACGCAAGGCCTGAGGCGATCCTTGCGCGGATAGTGCCATGCACACATTCTGCCGAACGACGATGCGGTGGTCCGCATGGACTGCCGCATTCGTTTTCAGGATGCGAAATTCCGTTCGACGCTCGCCGCGATTTCGAGCAGCTTCCTGTCCTGTCCGTTACGAGCCATCAGCATGAGGCCCACCGGGCGCTCTTGACCGGGGATCGGCAGGGAGATGCCGGTCAGGTCGAACAGGTTCCCGACCATGGTGTTGCGCAGGATCAGCAGGTTGGTCTGCCTGTAGAGCTGATCGTCCGCCAGCAGAGGCGCGATCGGCGGCGCTGTGATCGCAGTCGCCGGCATGACAAGAGAGTCGATGGACTTCAGGCGGTCATCCATCGCAGCAATCAGGGCATCGCGCTGACGTATCATGCGAATGTAGGCAGGCGCAGGCAACGTTGCGCTTAGGACGATCCGTCCCCGGACACGCGGATCGAATTCCTGGGCTTTCGAGTCGAGCCAATCCGCATGGATCTCAGCCGCTTCCACCGACGCGATGGAGGCCCGCGACGTCGCCTTTTCCATCTCCGCAACCAGATCGTCGATATCGATATCGACGATCCTGGCTCCGGCCTTCGATAGGCGTGTCAGGCTTTCCTCGAAGGCTTGAGCCACGATCGGCTCGGTTTCGGCGAACAGGCGACCGCGCGGTACGCCGATCCGCAGGCCCGCAAGCGGATAGGGATCGAGCACCCTCAGCTCCTCGCCGGCCATGATCGCATCGGCGAAGGCGCAATCCTGCACGGTGCGGCCGAGCGGGCCGATGGAGTCGAGGCTGTAGGACAGAGGAAACACTCCGTCGAGCGGCACCCGGCGCGCGGACGGCTTGAAGCCGACTATCCCGTTGAGCGCGGCCGGAATCCGCACCGAGCCTCCCGTGTCACTTCCGATGGAGATCTCGCTCGTGCCCTCGGCCACCGAGACGCCCGCACCAGAGGACGAGCCGCCTGGAATCCGCTCCGGGTCCACCGCGTTACCGGGAGTGCCATAATGCGGATTGAGGCCGAGACCGGAGAATGCGAACTCCACCATGTTCGTCTTACCGACGATCACGGCTCCGGCTTGCCGCAGGCGGCGCACGACGGTCGCGTCACTAGTGGCGGGTGCCGCATCGCGCAGGGCAACGGAGCCCGCTGTGGTGATTTCGCCAGCGACATCGAACAGATCCTTGATCGAGATGATCGCTCCATCGAGCGGCCCCAGCGAAACACCAGCCTGTCTTCGAGCATCGGACGCATCGGACGCTGCGCGAGCTGCATCTTCATACAACTTCAGGAACACACGCTCATTATCGGCTCTTCCGGCCAGTCGGGCCAGGATGCTTTCCAGCTTGTCTCTCGTCGTCCTCATGGCGCCACCAAATTGGGCGGCTCCCTTTGCCGCCTGTGACTGTGGTTAGTAATCGAGGAAAAACACGTTGCCAAATTTTTTGCGGCTTTTGCGCGGGTCTGCAGAAAATGCAATCCGGATCGTGGCACGACTCGATAAAGCTGTGGCTTCCGTCTATAGGTTTCAACCTATCCCCTGCGTCTCGTGTCGTTCGCCCGCTTCCTTGAGCATCGTCACATCACTACCATGCGAGACGATGGAGCGTCGATCGGCTTGGGTTAATTCTATGAGGCTTCCATGAAGATACCGGCACTGCCATTTACCGTCACAGACTGGGCCAACATGCCAACAACCGAACATGCTGGCGAAACGGGCAAGGCAGTCTGGCGGACGTTCACTGTCGGCGACCTGCGGGTCCGCCTGGTTGAATATATGCCGGGCTACGTTGCCGATCACTGGTGTGATCGCGGCCATGTGCTTTACGTTCTGAAGGGCGAGCTCGATACGGAGTTGCACGACGGACGCACGTTCAAGCTCACGCCGGGGATGAGCTATCAGGTATCTGACCATGGCGATGCCCCCCATCGGTCTTCGACCCGTACGGGAGCCAGGCTCTTTATCGTGGATTAGAGCTACTAAGTACAGCGTCGGAACTCATGTGGGATGTGCGCCAATGATGGTGCGCACTCTGTCCGGACTGTGATTGCAGTGTTCGAAGAAGGCTCTGGTGGCGGTGAGCAGGTCCTCCAGAGTGGCGAACAACTCGCAGTGTGCTCTCCCTTTCTGTAATGGACACGGACTTTCGAGATATGTGTCCGTGTCCACCGCAGACGCGACTTTAGCGCTGGTCAACGTAAAGCTCGCCTCCGCCCGCGAGAAATTCGTGGCTCTTGGCGCGCATGCCGGCCAACTGCTCTTGAGCCTCGGGACTCATCGCCGCGACCTCAGCCCGCAGATCCTGGGTGATCTTCATGGAGCAGAACTTCGGTCCGCACATTGAGCAAAAGTGAGCCACTTTATGCGCGTCCTTCGGCAAAGTCTCGTCATGATAAGCGCGCGCAGTATCCGGGTCGAGGGAGAGATTGAACTGATCCTCCCAGCGGAAGTCGAAGCGTGCTCGGGACAGCGCATCGTCCCTCACCTGCGCTGCCGGGTGCCCCTTTGCAAGGTCCGCCGCATGGGCCGCGATCTTGTAGGTGATGACGCCTGTCTTTACATCGTCCCGGTTCGGCAGCCCCAGGTGCTCCTTGGGCGTTACGTAGCATAGCATCGCCGTACCGAACCAGCCAATCATCGCAGCCCCGATGCCGGACGTGATGTGATCGTAGCCGGGCGCGATGTCCGTGGTAAGTGGACCGAGGGTGTAGAAAGGCGCTTCTCCGCACTCACGGAGCTGCTTGTCCATGTTCACCTTGATCTTGTGCATCGGCACATGGCCGGGCCCCTCGATCATCACTTGGCAGCCTTTGTCCCAGGCGACCTTGGTGAGTTCGCCCAGCGTCTCCAGCTCTGCGAACTGTGCCGCATCATTCGCATCGGCGATCGAGCCGGGACGCAGGCCATCTCCCAATGAGAACGAGACATCGTAGGCTCGCATGATGTCGCAGATCTCGTCAAAGCGCTCGTAGAGAAAGCTCTCTTTGTGATGTGCCAGACACCAGCGCGCCATGATCGAGCCGCCGCGGGAGACGATGCCCGTGACGCGGTTGGCGGTGAGCGGCACATAAGGCAGGCGTACCCCGGCGTGAATGGTGAAGTAATCCACGCCCTGCTCGGCCTGCTCGATCAGCGTGTCCTTGAACACCTCCCAATCGAGTTTCACCGGATCGCCCCCGACCTTCTCCAACGCCTGATAGATCGGCACCGTGCCAATGGGCACCGGCGAGTTGCGCATGATCCAGGAGCGGATGTTGTGGATGTTGCGGCCGGTGGAGAGGTCCATCACTGTGTCGGCACCCCAGCGGATCGCCCAGATGAGCTTTTCCACTTCGTCAGCTGCGGTCGAGACCACGGCGGAATTGCCGATATTGGCGTTGATCTTGACCAGGAAGTTGCGCCCGATCGCCATGGGCTCAAGTTCCGGGTGGTTGATGTTGGCCGGGATGATGGCACGCCCTCGGGCTACTTCCTGGCGCACGAACTCCGGCGTGATGAAGGACGTGATGGCAGCCCCGAAGCTCTCGCCATCGGCGATCTTCTCTTCCGCTTCTTCCAGCATCACCTTGCGGCAGAGGTTCTCGCGATGCGCGACGTAGATCATCTCCTCCGTGATGATCCCGGCGCGGGCGAACTCGTACTGCGTTACGCTCTGACTAGGCGCGGCACGACGCACGACGCGCTCAGCCGGGCATGGCGCCACAAGCGCATCGGCCGAGACATTTCCGTTGTCCTCAGGCTTCACCGGCCGCGCCTCGACCGCCACATAGTTTCGCGCGGCAATCCAGGGCTCGCGCACGAGCGGCAGCCCCTTGTCCAGATCGATGCTCGCATCGTCCTGGGTATAGGGACCAGAAGGATCGTAAACACGCACAGGTGCTTCGTTAGGTTCGGTGAGACGAATCTCGCGAAACGGAACCCGGATCCCGGGGTAGCCTTCCGGCGCGGCATAGACCTTGCGCGATCCTTGGATCGGGCCGGTGGTGACGGATTGGGGAGCGCCTTTGGGCTTGTCGACGTGAACGGTCACTGGATCTCTCCTCTTGGAAAAGGGAGATCCGGGCAAAGCGAGCTGAGGGATTCTTGTCGTGCTCGATAGTTCCAGTCCCTCCGCCGGTATGACCCGGATCAGGTTCAAGGGTCACGGCGGATCAGCCGACTCTCAGCCCCTCACAGGGCTCCCCTCGGAACAGCGCGAATACTCCGCGAGACACACATTGCTGTCAACCAGCATTGGGCGTGTGCGAGAGGATCCTTGTCAAATGAGGACGATGAGATTATCTCGCAGATATCTCCTTGGGGTGCCCGTCCGGGCTGAGAGGTCTTTTCGAGACCAACCCATCGAACCTGATCCGGATCATGCCGGCGGAGGGATTGCGAGATGACGAGCGCACCAGCGTCTGCACCAGACGCGTTCCATCTTCCAACACTGGCCGGGTTTCTGCTCGAGCGCCTCCGCGGCGAGCGCGCGCGTGTGCATGCGATCACGAATGCGGTGGCGCAGACCCTCACGGCCAATCTTCTGCTCGCTGCCGGCGGCATTCCCTCTCTGAGCGTCGCGCCAGAGGAAGTTCCAGCCTTCACATGTCGCTCCGCTGCACTGCTCGTCAATCTTGGGACTCTCGACAATAACCGGCGTGCCGCCATTCCTGAAGGCATTGCTATTGCGCGCACCTATGCTAGGCCCTGGGTGCTCGATCCTGTTTTTGTTGAGTCCTCGCCTCTCCGCCTGGAATTCGCCCGCGCCTGTCTCGCGGGCAAGCCGCATGTCCTGCGCTGCAATGCAGGAGAGTTTGTAGCTCTTGCCGGAGGCGTGGCGACGCCCGAGACCGTGCAGGCCTTCGCGAGAGCCCACGGCACGATCGTTGCCCTCACCGGTGCTGTGGATCTGATCGCAGATGGCACACGTCTCATCCGCATCGAGAACGGTCATCCCCTGATGTCCCGCGTGACCGCCATGGGATGCGCCGGAACAGCCCTCGTGGCAGCCTTCACGGCCCTGCACGACAACGCACTCGAAGCGGCGGCCGCGGCCCTGCTCGTCACCGGTGTCGCGGGAGAGATCGCCGCGCGTGACGCAAATGGACCGGGCACGTTCCAGCCCGCCTTCCTCGACACGCTTTTCAACCTCGATACGCCAGCCCTCATCACCTGTGGGAGAGTTTCATGAGCCCCGTCGATCTCAGGCTCTACGGCATCATCGACCCGGAATGGACCGGCGGCCGGGACCCGATTGAACTCGTGCGACAGGCTGTTGCAGGTGGCGCCACGCTCATCCAGTACAGGGACAAGCATGCCGAGGGCCGCCGCCTTGTGGAACTGGGCCGCGCTCTGAAGGCGGCGCTTGAAGGGACCGGCGTGCCCCTCCTGGTCAACGACCGCATCGATATCGCGCTGGCCACAGGCGCCGATGGCGTTCATCTCGGACAGGAGGATATACATCCTAGAGATGCGCGCAATTTGCTGGGCCCCCACGCAATCATCGGGCTGACGCTCAAGACGCCGGAGCAGGCCGACGTGATGGTGCACTTGCCGGTCGATTACGGCTGTATCGGCGGCGTCTTCGCGACCGTGAGCAAGAACAATCCCTCCCCGCCTATCGGGCTCGACGGGCTGCGCGCAATCGTGGCGCGGACCAAGCGCGGGAGCCGCTGTCCGGTCGGCGCCATCGCGGGCATCGACACCTCGAATGCGGAAGCGGTCATCGCCGCAGGCGCTGACGGAATCGCCGTCATCTCGGCCATCTTCATGGCTCCTGATCCACAAGCCGAGGCCCGGCGGCTCCGGCAGATGGTGGATCGAGCGCTGGCATCGCGGAGTGTCCCGGCATGACAGCCATTGCAGTCACCATCGCGGGTTCGGACTCGGGCGGCGGAGCCGGAATCCAGGCGGATCTGAAGACCTTCTCGGCTCTTGGTGTCTACGGTGCAAGTGTCATCACGGCGCTGACGGCGCAAAACACCATGGGCGTTCAGGGTATTTACGACGTTCCGCCGACTTTCGTTGCGCAGCAGATCGCCAGCATCTTCTCCGATCTCTCTGTCAATGCAGTGAAGATCGGCATGCTGTCCCGACCCGCCATCATCGAAGCCGTAGCAGAGGGCCTTGAGCGCCATCATGCGACACAAATCGTGCTCGATCCCGTAATGGTGGCGGCCAGCGGTGACCGTCTGCTCGCACCGGAGGCTGTCGACGCCTTACGCCGCGTCCTACTTCCCAAGGCGCTGATCGTCACACCCAATCTGCCAGAGGCTGCGGCCCTTCTCGACGAGCCAATGGCCTCCGACGAACCTGCAATGTGCCGACAGGCCGAGCGTATCCTTGCACTCGGCCCTAAGGCCGTTCTGGTGAAGGGTGGGCACGGCGCAGGAACGGAAAGCACCGATATCCTCCTGGACGCTCAGGACGTGCGGCGCTTCTCGGCACCCCGCGTCAATACGCTTAACACCCATGGCACTGGTTGCACGCTATCCTCCGCTATCACGGCCGGGCTCGCCAAAGGTCTGACGCTCGACGACGCGGTTGCGATGGCCAAGAGCTTCATCAGCGCTGCCATCGGCGCTTCAAGCCAACTCCAGATCGGACGCGGGCACGGGCCCGTGCATCACTTCCATGCCCACTGGTCCTAAGCTCTCACGCCGCACGGCGCTCGGCGTCGGGATCGCCGCTCTCGCCGCGCCGACCGTCGTTCGCGCTCAGCCTCTGCACTGGCGAATGGTCACGTCCTGGCCGAAAGGCCGCACCGGTCCCGGCATCTCCGCGAAGCGGATTGTTGAGCGCATCAATGCCATGAGCGGCGGGCGGCTACAGATCGACCTCTTTGCGGCCGGTGAGATCGTGCCGCCGTTTGCGGTGCTCGATGCGGTCTCGAACGGCACCGTCGAAATGGGGCACACAGCAGCGCTCTACTGGCAGGGCAGGATGCCGGCGGCAGGGTTCTTCACGAGCGTCCCGTTCGGCCTCGGGCCTATCGAGCACCAAGCCTGGATTGAGTTGCGGGATGGGCAGGCACTTTGGGACGAGCTCTACAAGCCTCACGGCGTTCGGGCTTTCCTCGCGGGGAATACAGGCCCCTCGATGGGGGGATGGTTCCGGCGCAAGTTGAATGGCGTGGAGGATCTGAAAGGCATGCGCTTGCGCGTGCAGGGCCTAGGGGCAGAAATCTACGCTAAGCTCGGTGCCGTGCCGATGACGATCTCCGCCGGCGACCTGCTCCCGGCGCTTGAGAAGGGCTCCATTGATGCCGCAGAGTTTCTGGCACCGGCAACGGATCTGGAGACAGGTCTGCCGAAATATGCATCTTTCTATTACGCACCCGGGTTCAACAAGCCGAACGGCGCCAGCGAGCTTCTGATCTCGCTTTCGGCATGGGACCGGCTCTCGCCGGACCTGCGCAGCATCGTGATCGAAGCCTGCAGGGCCGAACATACCCTGGGCCTTGCCGATGCCTACCAGACCAACGCCGCGGCGCTGACGGAGATTCTCAGCCGATATCCAGTTCGCCTCGAAGCTTTCCCCCGCTCCATCATAGATGCGGCCCAAATGGCTTCAGTGCAACTTCTCACAGAGATCGCCTCCACTTCCCCTCTCGCCGGTCAAATCGTCGAGAGCTACAGGAGCGCTCAACGCGATTTGCGCGGCTGGTCGGCGCTTGCAGCTGATATGTCCAGAGCTAACACGCGCGCAGCCTCAGTCGCACAGTAAGTGACTGCTGGAGGGAATCGAAGGACTGCTTCGGGTCACGCACTGACGATCCCCTGCCCTCTGGGAACGTCCGCTGTTCCTCGCGAGAGCAGACCCTCGGTCTACTTCCGAGAAGTGCCATAAGGGGTCATTTCGGGTTCCGTTGCAACTCCTGCGGTGGGTCAAGCGACGGTTGGGCGGAGCCTGAAGTCAAGCAGCGGCATTGAACAGAGCCGCAATAAAGTCGCCCTGAGTCCTTATGTCGTGTGCTGGTGCGCTCACAACGTGCCCCTTGCGGATCATCGCCATGACCTCGTAGCCCGCAATGGTCCGAGATGCAGACACAAAGCCCTTGAAGCCCAACCCTGGCCTGACCAATCGTTTGATGCGCCGATGATCCTGCTCGACGATGTTGTTGAGAAATTTCACCTGTCGTAGCTTTGAGAAACGCCAGAGTTCTCCACCCCGTTTCATGGCTTTCAGTGCGAAGGGGTACGCGGCGTTCTTGTCGACCGTGATGGTACGCGGATTGACTGTATGCGGCTGCTTCAGGGCTTTGCAGAAGAAGCGCTTGGCTGCCGCCACATCACGCTTGGGCGAGAGCAGAAAGCCAATTGTTTGCCCGCGAGCATCGACGGCGCGGTAGAGATAAACCCATTCACCCTTTGAGCTATGGCGGAAAGTGGGTGATGCTGGATTGAGAAAGGCGGCGTATCGAGGCGGGTGACGAGCCTGCCAGAACCTCTGCGAGAGAGCGATACGCCTATGACAGAACCTACCAATGTTTTACGCCTGCGTCAGCCCGATGCGGTTGACGATCCCCTGACGGGTATCCTGCGAGTGGGCGCCCGCAAGCTGCTGGCCCAGGCCATCGAGATCGAGGCTGAGGCCTTTCTCGCCAGCATGCGCGACCTGAAGCGGATCCGTCGCAAATTTGGCTAGGCTGCAAAGTGGGACCGGAATTGCGTGTGATCACTCACGCGGTAAGCATCTCGAACTGCTCTGCGAGCGGCGGTTGCGGATTGCGGGCATACTTCGCCTGCTGTTTGCGCATCATGTGCACCATCTCGATCCCGCCCAGGATCACACGGGCAGTGCGCGTGGATTTGAACCCGAGCATGGGCCTGGTCCGCCGCTTGATGGCCCGATGATCCTGCTCAATCCGATTATTGAGATAGGCGCTTTGGCGGATGCGAATGGGCTTCAGATCACGCCGTGTTCTGTCTTCAAGTCGGTCCGTCGTGCCGCAAGACAGGATCGCCTCACGGTTCGTCTGGCTGCCGTCGATGACAATCCTCTCGGGACGGCCATGCCGTTTGAGAGCCTTGCGCAGGAACCGCTTGGCAGCAGTCAGGTTGCGGCGCTCACTGAACCAGAACTCGACGGTGTCGCCATTGCTGTCAATGGCGCGATACAAGTACATCCAGTGCCCGCGGACCTTGATGTAAGTTTCGTCAATGTGCCACTTGCCAGTGACGGTCCGCTTGCGTGAATTGAAGCGATCCAGCAGTTCGGGCGAGTAGCGAATGATCCATCTGTGAATGGTCGCGTGGTCAACCGAGATGCCACGCTCGGCCATCATCTCCTCCAAGTTTCGGAGGCTCAGGCTATAGGCCAGATACCACCGCACGCACAGCAGGATCACTGAGCGATCGAAGTGACGGCCTTTGAACATCATGCACCTCCGGAGTTTGCCAGAGGGGTAGACCGAACTCAGTTACTAACGGGTTTGCGACAGTTCCGCTGCGACGGCAATCAGAACACACGCAACGGCTATTACAACGTCGGGCGCATGCTGAAGGGGATGGTCGCCGGACTGCTCGGCCGTTCAGACGAGCGACAGCAGAGTGGCGCCGCCCCAGGCCATCAGCGCGGCTCCCGCTGCCCGGCCGATCCAATGCCCTCCCGGCGCCGTCTTCTCGATCAGGACGACGAGCGTGAGCACCGCGATCCAGAGCAGGTTCATGACGCCGCCGACGAAGAGCAAAAGCATCAGTATCCCGCAGCATCCGAGGCAGAACAGGCCGTGGCGAGCCCCCATCGCCACGGCACCCCGGGCGCCCGCGCGCCAGTGGACGAGGAGGAAGTCAAGCGGCGAGCGGCACTGCCGCAGGCAAGCCTGCTTGAGCGGCGTCCACTGGTAGAGACCGGCCGCAACGAGCACGAGGCCAGCAACCGCGACGCTGGTCGTCGCCATCAGGGGCGACAGCAGCAGCGCCGCATCCAGCCCCCATTGCAGCGTCGCCGCCAGGAGGCCGAAGACCGCCCACACCGCGACATAGCCAAGGGCGAAGAAGCCGGCGGCGGGCGCCGCCGCGCTCTGCTGCCGGCGCCGGCGCGCGATCGTCGCGTAGAGCAGGATGACCGGCGCGGCGCTCGGCAGCATCATCGCCGCCATCATCACGACCCACATGGCCACGATCAGCCCAAAGTAGCCCGGCGGCCACGGCATGGGCGTCATCGGCATGACCATGTCGCCCATGGCCTGCATGTCCATGCCGGTGCGCTGGAATAAATAGAGCCACGACAGCGCGACAACGCCAAGCAGGCCGCCGATCACGATCAAGCGGTCACGGCGCAGCACCGATGCAAGGACCGATGTCTCCGACACGGGCGCCCCCACTCCGTAGGCCGTCAGGCGGCGACGCCGTCCGGGGTCTGCACCACATGGGCGAGCGTGCTGTGGCCGCCCTTGGTCTCGAAGCGAATCGCGCCGGTGCTGCGGATATTGGAGGAGGCGATCTCGCCGACCCGATGCTCGAAGCCTTCGGGCATCACCACCTGGATGCGGTGGTCTGCGCCGGTGACCGGGTTCTTGATCGGCTCGACCTCGGTCTCGAGCACTCCGGGAACGACGATCCGCGCAACGCGCGCTTCCTGGTCGAAGCGAACCTCGATAGGCGCGAAGATCGGGTCATGCATCTTCGTGACGATCAGGCTGAAGATGTGGAAGAGCGTGCCTTCCGCCGAGTTCTGCCCCGACAGGATGCCGAAGAGCGCCTCGCGCTGCTCGGGAGTGGCACGTTCGTCGATGATGGGCTGGGCCTGACCGTTGCCCTCGTGCAACGCCCCCGGGAAATGCACGGTGACGAAGAAGCTCAACCCGTCGAGCCGGACGTCCCCGAAATGGCCCTTGGTGATGCGCATCCCGAGCAGACCGTCGCAAGAGCCCCGCGTCGGCGGCGCGTTGAAATCGCAGGGGCAGCCATAGGCGCAGGTGCAGTTCTTGATCCACTCGCCTTCCAGACGCCAATCGGTACGTGGCATGGACACCTCCTCCTCTGGACCCTGTTGGCGGGGCTGGGCAACGAGCGCGTCCTCAGGAGGGGACGGTGCCGACCCCGATCATCGGCTCAGATGGCTGCTGCACCTCGTTCTCCCCATGGGGTCTGGCGGGGCACCATCCGCTGCCATGCTGGGCAGTATAGCAAGAACCGTGGCTCGCTGCGAGTGGCTAAGTTCGGCTGCGGGCTTGGCCTCGCCGAGAAGGAGCGGCAATTCCGGGGGAGGTCCCGCCGTCGGTCGGACGACCCGGGCAATGGCCTCGGCGAGGTCGTCGAGATGAACGAACGATGGCCCGGCGCAGTGCAAGCCGGGGTAGAAATGGGCGATGAGCCGATGCTCGGAGATGCGCGCCACCGGCTCGGCGATGAGCGGCGAGTGAACCGGGTCGTAGACGCTGGCGATGCGCAGCAGCGCCTCCGTGCGCACCTTCGACGCGGGATAGGCCCGCAACGGCTTGTGCTCCAGCATCGTGCTGGCCTCTACGAGCTTCTCCACCCTGAATGCGTGTAACCCATCACCCAGCCTTCGGGTGGCCCTGGGCCGTGATCTTGTCGGAGAGCGGGTGTCACTCGGCGTCCGTCCAGCATCGCCACGGCCGGGGCTGCCATGCCTTCGCGTTCGCGTAGCGCGCGGTATCGGGCCTGACGACGGCCCTCTCTTGGCATATCGTCGAGACAGGAAGGTGATCATGGGTGCCCATCGTTCGCTCGGCCAAACAATTCTCGCCGCCTTCAGGCAGGCCGTCGCGGAGGATCGCCCGGATGTGGCGGATCACCTTCTCCGTGCCCTCGAAACCTTGGAAGCGGAGCCGATGCCCGGCTCCCCTCTGGCCGAAGCCTACACAGCACTTGCCAAGATCCCGAGACGCCGCAGGCGCCCGAGGCAAACCCATTGATCGACATGTGTCTCCGACCTTGCGCAGGACCCTTCCGCGCGTGGCTCTCATGGAGCCGTCCGCTTGGCCTACAGCATGCAGCCGATGTCGGAAGCTCCCGTCGGATAGGCAAACATGGTTGACTTGAGGGCATCAGCCGTCAGCCCGTGCCGGATGGCCAGGCCAAACAGGTTGATCACCTCGTCGGCATGCGGCCCGACGAGATGAGCGCCGAGGATGCAGCCGCTGTCCTCCTCGACCAAGACCTTGAACCCGTACACGGTCTCGGCGAGACGGCGGGCCGTGTACCAGTCCGGCACCTTTTGGCTTTGCATGCGAAACCTGCGGCCTTGCTCACGCGCCTCCTGCTCGCTCAAGCCGACGCCGGCGATGGGCGGGATGGTAAAGGCGACGCTCGGAACGCCGCGGTAGTCGGGCCGGTGTCGATTGCCGTCGAGGAGGTTGCGCACGACGACCTTGGCATCGTGGCTCGACACCGGCGTGAGCGGCGGCCCGATCCGGGCGGCATCGCCGGCGGCATAGACGGCCGGGTTGGAGGCGCTCTGGAGGAACTCGTTGAGCTTCAGGTACCCGCGCCCGTCCCGTTCGACACCGGCGGCCTGGAGGTCGAGGGAATCGAGATCCGGAATGCGCCCGGCGGCATGCACCACCAGATCGGCCTCGACCGTTACGGGCTGCCCCCCATTGGCGTTTGCCCAGGCCCGGACCAAGAAGCCGTCGTTCGTCCGTTCCACGCCCTCGACACAGGTCCAGGTACGCACGTCGATGCCGACGTCGCGGAACTTCTCCATCAGCCAGCGGACGAGATCGGGATCGAAATGGGCCAGCAGGCGCTCACCCCGTTGCAGGATCGTGACCTTCGCGCCGGCGCGGGCCGCGATGTGCGAGAACTCGGCGGCGATGTAGCCGCCGCCGACCATCACGATCCGCTCCGGCAACTCCTCCAGTTCGAGGAAGTCCTCGTTCGTGATCATGAATTCCTCACCTGTGAAGCCGAGCGGCGCCGGCCGCGCTCCGGCCGCGATCAGGATGTGGCGCGCCTCGAGCCGATCCCCGCCGTCGAGCTCGACCGCGTTCGGGCCGACGAAGCGGGCTTGGGCGTGGTACGCATCGATGCCCTTGTCGGCATAGCGTCGTTCCTGCTTTTCCGGCACCGGGCCGGTGAACGTCCGTTTGAACGCGATGAGGTCGCGCCAAAGGATCCGGGCGTCGGCGGCCGCCACCCCGCGTCCCGTCATGCGCCACACGTCGTCGATGACCTGCGCCCCGGTCACCAGCATCTTCTTGGGGTCGCAGCCGCGCAGGGCGCAGGTGCCGCCGAACGGCCGGTAATCGGCAACAGCCACCGTCCGGCCTGCGGCGCCCATCCGGTGGCTCGCCACCATCGCGGCGGTTCCCGAGCCAATGACGATCAGGTCGTAGTTCTTGGCCATGGCATGGCTCCCATCGTGCCTGAGCCCAACGGATCTGGAGCGGCTCCAGGTTCCGTGGCCGGCACGCGGTCCCTCGAGGTTGTCGCATGGGACGGCCCAGCCATCAGGGTGGGCTCCCGCGAACCCGGTCACCTCACTGGCGGCTGGCCGCTAACCGGCACAGCAGGACAGCTTGCCGATAGCCCTGTCGAAGGCCTGGGCGGCGAGCTTGAGCCCCTCGACGGTGGTCAGGTACGGGAAGATCGTCTCCGCCAGATCATCGATCGTGAGCCCGCCGCGGATCGCCATGGCCGCGGTCTGGATGCTGTCCGCGCCCTCGGGCGCCAGGATGTGGGCTCCGAGCAGCTTGCGGGTGGCGCGGTCCGCCACGAGCTTGATCAGGCCGCGCGTGTCGCGGGCAGCCAGTGCCCGGGGCACGTTGTCGAGCGAGAGCACCGAGGTCCGCACGTCATGTCCGGCGGCACGGGCCTGCGCCTCGGTCAGGCCGACGCTCGCGACCTGCGGATCGGTGAAGACCACCGCCGGCATGGCCGAGTTGTCATAGCGCAGACTGTCGCCGTTCAGGGCATTCCTCGCCGCGAGCTTCGCGCCGTAGGCGGCCATGTGGACGAACTGGTCCTTGCCCGTGACGTCACCTGCCGCGTAAACGCCTGCCTTGGTGGTGCGCATGCGGTCGTCCACAAGGATGGCCCCCGTGGGGGTCTGGGCGACACCCGCCTCCGCCAGCCTGAGGCCCGCCGTGTTGGGTGTACGGCCTGTGGCGGTCAGGATGCGCTCGGCGGTGATCGTCTGCGGACACCCGTCCCTGACAACGGTGAGCGCGACTCCACCCTCGGTCTTGCGAACAGAGTCATAGGCCAAGCCGCCCAGGGTCGTGATGCCCTCGTCGGCCAGGTAGCCGGCCAAGGCCGTGCCGATCTCGGGCTCGGCCTCAGGCAGAAGGCGGCTGCGGAAGACGAGAGTGACCTCGACCCCGGCGCGGGCGAAGGTTTGGGCGAGCTCGGCCCCGATGTAGCCGCCACCGACCACGATCATCGAGCGGGGCAGCTCGGTCAGGGACAGGACCGCTGTGCTGTCGAGCGGGGACACGTCCGCGATGCCCGGGATGGTCGGCAGGGCGGGCCGCGTTCCGGTCGCGATGATGATGCGGTCCGAGACGAGGCGCCGGCCGACGGCCTCCACGCCGCCGTCAACGAGCCGGGCCTGGCCCTCGTGGTAGGCCACGTTGTTGTAGGCCGGCAGGAGGTCGGCGTACTTGGCTCGGCGCAGGCTCGTGACGAGGTCATCCTTCTGGGCGACCAGGGCCTGCCAGTCGGCGACCCGCGCGGTTCCGTCGATCCCGGCAAAGCGTGACGCCGCGTTGGCGTGGTGCACTGCCTCGGCCGCCCAGATCAGGGCCTTGGAGGGCACGCAGCCGACATTGACGCAGGTGCCGCCGATCGTGCCATGGCCGACGAGGGTGACCTGCGCGCCCTGCTCGGCGGCCGTGATGGCGGCGGAGAACCCGGCCGACCCGGCTCCGACGACCACAAGGTCGTAGCGGTCGTTGCCGTGCTTCGCGCCGGTGGCGCAGTAGTTACTCATGGCCTCAACTTTCGTGTGCTTCTTTCGTGTGCTTCCGCCCGGCTCGCAGCAGCCAAGCGGCGGGGGCGAATCAGCCGCGGCGGCATAGCCCAACCGCGAGTCCCGGCGAGGCAAGGACGAGATCCGGGCTCAATGTTCATGAGGCTCCCTTCGCGTCCGTTACAGTCGAGGGATAGCCGGCATTGGTTGTCGCCTGGGTCAGCGCCTCGGGCGTGACCTTCTCATCGTCGAAGATGACGATTGCCGTCGCAGTGCCGCCTTGCTCCACGACCGTGACTTGGCTGACACCCAGAACGCGGGAGAGCACCCTCTTCACGATCGGGGCGCAGGTCACACAGCTCACGTTCTCGACTTCGAGCGTGACCGTGCGCGGCGCGCCTATGGCCGCGCCCGTGAGCATCAGGGCCGAGGCGGTCAGGGCGGTCCGAAACAGGGTCTTCATTGCAGGTCTCCTCAGAGGCTGATCAGCAGCGGGGCGGTATAGGGAAAGGTGACGGCCGCGAGGACGAGCACGGCAGCCGCCCAGAGGCCGATCCTGGCGATACGGTTCGATCCTGGCCGGGCGCAGGAGCTTCCGGGCGCACAGGCCGCCTTGGGGTAGCGATAGACCCGCCAGAAGCCAAACGTCAGGAAGGCCACGGCCACGGCCACAAAGGCCGGCTGGTAGGGCGCCAGTGCGGTCAGGTTGCCGATCCAGGCCCCACTCACCCCGAGGCCGAAGAGCACGAGGGGCAGAATGCAGCAGGACGAGGCTCCGACCGCGGCCAGAAGGCCTCCGGCCGCCAGCAGACCCTGGGTGTCGCGCGGAGCGGCCGCGCCCTCCTGTCGGCTTGCCAGGTCGCCTGCCCCCGCGCGGGTCAATTCACGCATCGAACAATCTCCTTTACGTCGATGCAGCCAGCGTGCATCCTGTAGTGGCTACAGGAGCAAGGGCTTGCTCGATGGACGCGATCACGCATTCGCGAGGTGAGACATTCCCGATTGGCGAGTTGTCACGGCTCACCGGGGTCAACATCGAGACAATCCGATACTACGAAAGGATTGGGATGCTACCCGCTCCTCCTCGCACGGAAGGCGGCCGCCGGGTCTATGACCAGTACCATGCGCGCGTGCTGGCCTTCATCCGGCGGGGCCGCGAACTCGGGTTCACGCTGGACGAGATCAAGGCGCTTCTGGCGCTGGGCGGCCCGGGGCGGGCGCCGTGCAGCGAGGTTCGCGAGATCGCCACGAGGCACCTGGACGACATCCGCGCGAAGATCGCCGATCTCAGCAAACTTGAGCGGCTGCTCGGGCAAACCCTCGACCGGTGCGAAGGAGGCACCGCACCCGAATGCCCCGTGCTCGATATTCTCTCGCCCGAGCTGCCGGGGGAAGCATGGACTCAGGCACTGGATCCCAAGCCGACCCGCAAGCCTCAAAGGCAGTCTGACCGCAACGCCTTCGCTGGGAAGCCTGTGCCGTCAGGCTGGCCAACACGGTCGAGGCGGTGACGTCTTCCAGCAGACGTGTGCGTGTATTGATGAAGGCGTGGATATCCCACTCCTCCATTGACGGTTTTAGTAATCAAGGATGGATGCCCGGCTTCAAGCAGTAGCCTTCCGATCAATGGGGCGCGGAGCGCCGCAGCAGGCCGGTCGGATCGGGCCAGCGCAGGACCCGCCGGCCGATCCAGCCGGCCACCGCCGCCAGCGCGGCGACGCTGCCGAGATGCCAGACCAGCACCATCAGGCTGATGTCCCCGACGTGGTAGATCTGCATCCCCGCCTGCGCGAGCGCGCCGACCGCCAGTCCCGCCAAAGCGAGCGTCACGCGGGGGAAGAGCGGCGCCCCGCGGCGGAGCATGACCACCATGGCAATCGCGGGCACGATGCCGACCAGGGACGCGGCCGGCAGGCAATCCCAGTCGATGCGCAGCCGCAGCCCCTCCGGACCAAGCGCCCGCCAATCCTGAAGACAGCCATAGCCGAGGCTGGCGAGCCAGATCGCGAGCGGCACGATCGGAAGCAGGCAAATCGCGCGGCTTCGTCCCGGAACCGTGCAGGCGAACGCCGCCGCGGCCGCCAAGATCGCCGTGGCAAGGGCGGCGACCTGTTCCACCTGGAAGCGGGGATCGGCGAGCAGCATTGCGAGGTCCGGGCGCGGCGACATCAGGATGACGACGAACGCATCGTACGGAATTGCCATGGCCAGCCACAGGCCCGTCCGCTTCCACGGGCTGGCAAGCGGGTGCACCGGCGTCGCGTCCGCCGCGAGCTGATGGATCAGGCCATCCGTCTCCATGCTCAGGACTCCGCGGCCAGTATGCGGCGCAGGGCCCTGATTCCCCGATGCACCGCCACCTTCAGCGCACCGATGCTCATCCCGCTCGCGGCGGCCGCCTCCTTCAGGCTCAACTCACGCAACTTCAACATCTCGATGGCCTCGCGCTGTCCGGGCGGCAGCATACGGATCGCTTGAACCAGCGCCCCCGGATCGCCATAGCTTTCTTCCTTATTCGCGGTTTCGTCGGAAAAGGTTACAGGCACCTGCTCGACCGCGACCTCATGGACCGCCCGGCGGGCGTACCGCCGGGCGCCGTCGGCCACGCGGTTGTGCATGATTCCGAACAGCCAAGGCAGGAACGGACGTTGCGGGTCGTAGGTCGCGCGCACGGCATGCAGAGACAACAGGACGTCCTGCACGAGATCCTCCACGTCCTCCGGTTTCAGGAACCGAAGCTGCCGCTGGATCCTGGCCCGCAGCAGCGGCGTGAGTTCCTGCAGCAAACGCGCATACGCCGCGCCATCCCCATTCTGGGCTGCACGCATCAGGCTGGAGAGCCGAAGTTCCGCTTCCTCGTGCCGATTCATGCCTGAACCATATGGGACTGCCGTTCTATTGGCGGAGGTTGCGAGCGGCTTGCCGCGCTCGCACGGAAAAATCCCGTGACTCGACATGTAACCTTTTCGGCGGCTCCGGCGAAATCACTCTCAGGTGAGCCGGATGGGCTTGCCGTCAGGCGGTCAGAGGGACCGCCCTCGAACGGAGGATTGACCATGAGCAACCGTGTCCTGATCGCCTCGGCGCTGGCCGCCGCTGTCGCTGCCCCAAGCCTTGCGTCCGCCCAGCAACCTGCACCGCCGCCCCCCTTCCAGGCCGAGAAGTGCTACGGCATCGCCAAGGCCGGCCAGAACGACTGCGCCTCGACCGGCAACAACTCCTGCGCCGGAACCGCAAGGGTCAATGCCGACCCGAAAGCGTGGGTCTATGTCCCAGCCGGCTACTGCGACCGGATCGTCAACGCCAGCAAGACGCCAAAGGCCTGATCACGCAACTGGAGGAGTGGCCATGACCACGGGAACCCGCCTTCCGACCGGAGCCGGCGTCGGCCTCAGGCTCCCGCATCTCGCCGAGGTCGTGGCCACCCGCCCGCCGGCGGCGTGGCTGGAAACCCATCCGGAGAACTTCCTCGCCAACCCGCACGCAACCGAGCTTCTGACCAGGGTCGCGGCCCACTACCCGATCTCGGTCCACACGGTTGGCGTCTCGATCGGCAGCGCCAAGGGGATCGACTGCCATCACCTCCGGCGGGTGCGCGGCCTCATCGCTCGTGTCGACCCGGTCCTCGTCTCGGGCCATCTCGCCTGGTCGACGCACGAGGGCGAGTACCTGAACGACCTGCTGCCCCTGCCTTACGACGAGGAAACCCTCGCGCTGCTCGTCCGGCATGTCGATGAGGTGCAGGAGGGGCTCGGGCGACCCTATCTCGTGGAGAACCCGTCGTCCTATGTCGGGTTCGGAACGTCGACGATGACCGAGGTCGAGTTCCTCTCGGAGCTGGTGCGGCGGACCGGCTGCCGGCTCCTGTGCGACGTGAGCAACGTGTATCTCAGCGCCCACAACATGGGCTACGACGCCTACGCCTATCTCGACGGCCTGCCGGTGGATGCAGTCGGTGAGCTTCACCTCGGCGGCTTCACGCCGGAAGAGGATGAAAGCGACCCGGGCAGTACGCTCCTGATCGACACCCACGCGTCTCCGATCACCGGTCCGGTCTGGGACCTGTATGCCCATGCCGTCCGCCGCTTCGGGCCAGTGCCGACGATGATCGAGTGGGACAATGACCTGCCGCCATTTGCGACCCTCCTAGCGGAGGCGGCGAAGGCCGATGTCGTAGCCACCCAGGCTCGCCATCCGGAGAACCGCCGTGCCGTCGCTTGCTGACGTCCAGACCTGGATCCGCGATGCGGTCGTCCTCGGGGCGATCGCGGACGTCGCTCCGCTGCTGGTCGGCGGGGGCGATCCGATCGCCCGCCTGGCAATCCACCGCCGCCACTACGAGGCCAGTCTCGTGGAGGCCATCCTTCGCCGCTTCCCCGGCGTGGTCTGGCTGGCGGGCGAGACGTTCACGCGCGCCGCCGCCGCGGATTTCGTTCGCTGGTTCCCGCCCGCGGCTCCCTGCATCGCCGAATATGCCGAACACTTTCCGGACTTTCTCGCGCGCTGTGTCGGTACCGAGCAGATGCCGTACGTGCAGTGGTTTGCCCGCCTCGAATGGCATCTGGGACAAGTGGCATTAGCCATCGACGAGCCCCCGCTGCACGTGCAAGGACTCGCCGCTTTCGAGCCGGCCGTTCTTCCCGATCTCGTCCTTGGCCTCCAAGGCGGCCTGCGTTTCCTTGAGGCACCGTGGCCGGTCGATGACCTGGCAATGCTTCACCTCACCGGGGCGGCACCAGACCGGTTCGTGTTGCAACCCACAGCGGTTTGGTTGCAGGTCCGCGGAGCGCGCGGGAGCATTCGGATCGATCGGCTTGACCCAGGGACCTTCGCTTTCCGAAGCGCCATTGCGCAGGGGCTCCCGCTCGGCGGCGCCGCCGAGCAGGCGCTCGACAGCGATCCCGCATTCGATCCCGGTGGGGCCCTGACGTCGCTGCTTGCCGACGATCTCGCCATCTCCGTCAAACGCACATCCGAGGGAGAGCAATCATGACTGCCCTGGCACAGAGTCATCCTGGATTCATTGCAAGTGTTCGGGCGCCCTTCGTCTCCGCCCGCGCTTGGCTGGAGCGGTTCCCGCTGTCCATCCTCCAGCTCGGCCTGCGGATCGGGATCGGCGCGGTGTTCTTCAAGTCCGGCCTCCTGAAGATAAACTCCTGGGAATTCGCCGTGAAGCTGTTCCAGGACGAGTACAAGGTCCCGCTGCTGGATCCGGTGTTCGCGGCGCAGCTCACCGCTTTCGTCGAGCTCACGGTTCCGGTGTTCCTGTTCCTCGGACTAGCGACCCGGCTGGCAACGCTCCCGCTCCTCGGGATGATCCTCGTCATCCAGATCTTCGTGTACCCCCAGGCCTGGACCGAACACCTGATGTGGGCCTCGATGCTGGTGTTTCTGCTGACGCGCGGCCCGGGAGCGCTGTCGCTCGACCACCTGATCGAGCAACTGCTAACAAGAGGGGGATAGAGCATCGTGCCGTTTCGCTGAATGAAACCCTGCGGCTCTCGTTGAGACCTTTAATCTCAGTTACGGAGATCAGCCATGGCCGTTGCCCGCGCCGAGCATCCCATGAGGGACTACCTCTACGAGCGTGTCACATTCCGCGTCCTGGCTGAGGACATGAACTTTGGCGAGGATGCGCCCCGCCCCGGGGACCGTCTGCCCGATTTCGATCTGCCCACGACCGACGGGCCGCGCTTGCGCACAAGGGACTTCGTCGGCAGCAGGCCGATCCCCTGATCACGGGATCGCTGACCTGCCCGATGACAGCTAGTTCGAACCCCATTCTCAAGAGACTGTACGCCCGGTTCGGTTCCCGGATCCAATTCGTGATGCTGCACGTTCGGGAGGCTCACCCTGGAGAGCGCTACGAGCAGGTCCGGTCGTTTGACGAGAAGATGCAGCACGCCCGCGAGTTGCAGACCCGTGATCGCCTGCCGTGGCCGGTTGCCGTCGACGACGCAGAGGGAAGCGTTCACCATGCCTTGGACGAAAAGCCGAATGCGGCGTACCTGACGGATCGCAATGGCACGATCGTCTTCCGTTCGCTCTGGATTGGGGACGAGTGGGGCCTCTTTGAGGCTCTGGAGAGTGCCGCGCATGGCGAACGCCCGCGCGAGCAGGAAAGCTGCCGCCCGCTTGTCCCTATGGGAAGGGGCATCGGCGTGATGCGCGACATGGTCCACCGATCCGGACCCCGTGCGGAGTGGGACATATGGCAGGCAGCGCCTCCGATGGCGGAGGTGGCCTGGCTTGCGGACTTGTATCGGCCGCTCCCGCCCGTCTGGCGGATGGCGGCAGCACTGGCGGCGCTTAGCGTCGTGGTTGGCGCTGGCATATCCCTGATGATGCGCACCAGCGCCCGTAGGACGTGATAGCGGCGGCTCGGCATCATTTGCGGTGTTGGCCTGGAGCGACGGCATACCGATCAGGCAATGCTGGATCTTTCGCTCCATGGCCGTTGAGTGGCTCGTTTGACGTCATCAGGGGATGAGCGCAGCGGGAGTACTGGCCAATGCGCGATAGGTCCAAGCGAGCACCACCCCGAAGGCGATATGGCTCACAGTGCCGATCCAACCACGAGCTTCTGCGAACCACGGGAACACAGCGGTGAAACCATAGAAATTGACGACGTAGAGGATGAACCCGAACACGGCGCCTGCGACAACGGCCGCAACTGTCGTCAGATTCCACGCTGATATAATCGCTGTGAGAATGAAGGCGTAGACAATCGACAGTACGATATGGATGATCATGGCCACCATGATCACTCCGATATCGAAGGTTGCGGGCGGGGGCAGGACTCCCGGCCCCAGCGCGATCGCGGCGATCATGCGCGGTGGACCCCAGAAGCCCATTCCGGCCAAAGCCATCAAGATCATCTCCATCATCATGAAGACCGCCCCGGCGATCAGGCCGGCCCATACGGTGGCTTTCCAGTCGAGTTGCTTCGCTGACGTGATGGCTGCATAGGTCATGACCAGGATACTCCTCCTTGGGTGAGCCTAGGCACCCACACCGCCGCGGTCAGGGCGACGCGGGTGCGGGCATGAATGCGGCACCCATGCAAGCCACATCAACATGCTTGATCGGCGTTCGCGCCTGCTGCTGGGGCCTCATATCTCTTTTCGCAGGCAGGCTCCCAAAGGTTACAGCCGGTCGCGACGATTTCCCTTGATGTGCAACACCGTCTGCCGGCCCGTTCCGGTCGTGATTGAGCGCATGGACGCTAAGGACGTGTGCCGTCCCTGGTGCGAGACGGAGCCATGAGCGTGCCCCGCAGTTCGGCCCGTATCGGCCGTGAGAGTCTGAAGGGCCGCTTAGGGTCAACCTTTCACGCTCCGGCCGCCCAATAAATGTCAGCTCCTGAGCGCATAGGCGGACCAATCGCTCACGTCTCAGAAGTGCCATTTTAGGACATTCCAGGTGCTCTTCGCGACCATCGGCCAAGAGCCAACTCAAACAGTCACCTGGGTGCCCACCTCCACCACCCGCCCGGTGGGGATCTGGAAGAAGTCCGTTGCGTTGCTGGCCGACTTGGCTAGGCTGATGAACAGCTTGTCCTGCCAGAGCGGCATGCCCCCGTGGACCGATGGCCGGATTGAGCGGCGCGAGACAAAGAACGACGTCGCCATGATGTCGAACTTGAAGCCCTGCTTGCGCAGGAGGGCCAACCCGCGCGGGATGTTCGGCGCCTCCATGTAGCCGAAGGTCATGGTCGCGCGCCAGAACGAGTCGCCCAGGTGCTCGATCCGGACCCGCTCGTTGTCGGAGATCCGCGGCGCATCCTCGGTCCTGACCGTCAGGATCACGTTCTGCTCGTGCAGGATCTTGTTGTGCTTGAGGTTGTGCAGCAGCGCCGAGGGAGCCGTGTCGGGATCGCTCGTCATGAACACGGCCGTGCCCTTCACCCGATGCGGTGGGCTTTTTTCCAGCATCTGCACAAGTTCGAGGAGCGGCACGTCGGTCTTGCGCGTCTTCTCGAATAGGATGCGCGTGCCGCTCCGCCAGGTCAGCATGAGCAGGACCAGCAGCGCACCGACGAGCAGCGGCATCCAGCCGCCCTGCGGGATCTTCAAGGCATTGGCCGCGAGGAAGATCGTGTCGACCACCAGGAAGGGCACGATCACGGCGGCCGAGGCCCAGACGGACCACTTCCAGAACCGCCAAACCACAAAGAACGCCATGACGGCGGTGACCACCATCGTTCCGGTGACCGCCAGCCCATAGGCGTGCGACAGGGCGCTCGAGCTCCTGAACATGACAACCAGAAGCAACACGGCGCCCAGGAGCAGGAAGTTGATCTTCGGCACGTAGATCTGACCCTTCTCGGTCTCGGACGTCCAACGGATCTCCATTCGCGGCAGCAGGCCCAACTGGATGGCTTGCTGCGTAATCGAGAACGCGCCGGTGATCACCGCCTGGCTGGCGATGATCGTGGCGAGCGTCGCCATGCCAACCATCGGGAACAGCGCCCAGTCAGGATAGAGCAGGAAGAACGGGTTCTCGATCTTGGCCGGGTCCGCCAGGAGCAGGGCACCCTGGCCGATGTAGTTCACGGCGAGGCAGGGCAGGACCAGCCCCAGCCACGCAGTCTGGATCGGCCGCCGGCCAAAATGGCCCATATCGGCGTACAGCGCCTCGGCGCCGGTGACGGCCAGAAACACCGCGCCCAGGGCGAACAGGCCCGCCTTCCCGTGCGTGGCGAGAAACACGATCCCGTAGGTCGGGCTGATCGCCGCCAGGATGCTCGGGTCATCGGCAATATGAACAAGCCCGCCGACCGCCATGAGCACGAACCACACCGCGGTGATCGGGCCGAACCAAGCGGCGACCCGGGCGGTGCCGTGGCTCTGCACGGCAAACAGGCCAACCAGGATCACGAGGCTGAGCGGCAGGACGTAGTGCTCGAAGGCGGGACTTGCGACCGTCAGACCCTCGACGGCCGAGAGCACCGAGATAGCCGGCGTGATGATGGCATCGCCATAGAACAGGGCGGCGCCGATCATGCCGAGCAGAGTGATCACGAGCACGTTGTGGCCCATGGCCTTCTGCGCGAGCGCCATGAGGGTCAGCGTGCCGCCCTCGCCGTTGTTGTCGGCGCGCAGGATGAACAGCACGTACTTGATCGTCACGATGACGATCAGCGCCCACAGGATCAGCGACACGATGCCGAACACCATCTCGCGGGTGACAGGACCGCCCGCGGCCGCGGCCGAGAGTGACTCCTTCAGCGCATAAAGCGGGCTCGTGCCGATGTCGCCGTAGACGACGCCGAGCGTGCCGAGCGTCAGGATCCAGAATCCGGATCCATGGGGCGTGGTGCGTCCGGCTGCTTCAGCGGAATCCTGCCGCGGTGATACCGTTGTAGCCATATCATCTCTCTGCGTCACGGCTCACGTGACGGGTTCCCGTCCGCCTGAACGGCGTGACGTTGCTGGGGGTGGGTCCCTGGGTCTTCCGGAGCTGGGCCAGAGCCAGCGCGCCGAAGATCGCGAGAGCGGGGTTGTCGTGCTGGAACTCGGCGACGTCCTCGATCCAGTTGATTGCCAGGCCGCGGACGCAGATCGCGCAGTTCCAGCGCTGGTCATCGCAGGACAGGCGGTGGATCACCCAGTCCGGCAGTTCCCAGCCGATCAGCCAGAATCCGAGGTCAACCCAGGCTTCCGCCTCGACCAGTCGCTGCACCGAATGGTTGGGTCGGGATGCTCCCTGAAGGCGAGGACATGCACGATCAAGCAGCTCTGCCACGAGGGCATTCGTCGGCCCCGAGGCGGCCTCGATCCGCGACAGAAGCGAGCGGAGATCGCGTTCCTGATTTCGCTGAAGCCACATGCCGGCTGTCCCGAGTGGGTCAGGAGCGTGTTTGACCAACCGCCACCAAGGCGATTGGCTGTGCCCTGACCTCTCAGGGAGACATGATCTGGTTCACATAAAAATTCGATGTGGAAGTGAGGGACGGGATATAAACGCGATATAAAGATGCTTGCCTCACCGCCTCTCAGACGACATCGAGCAGGCGATAGCCGATGCCGGGCTCCGTCAGGATAAAGCGGGGATCGGACGGGTTCGGCTCGATCTTCTGCCGGAGCTGGCCGACATATACCCGCAAGTATTGGGTGTCGTGCTCATGGGCCGGACCCCACACGGCGGTCAGGATCTGGCGATGGGTCACCACCTTGCCCGCATGACGCGCCAGGAAGGCGAGGAGATCGAACTCCCTGGGGCTAAGGCTCACCTCAGCGCCCCGCCATGTCACCCGCCGGCGCGGGACATCGATCTCCAGGCCGCCGACGCTCACAACTGGGGTCTCGCCGTCGCGCTGCATGCGATGGCGCAGCGCCGCGCGCAGGCGGGCCATGAGCTCGCCCACCCCGAAGGGCTTGTTGACGAAGTCGTCCGCGCCGCGGTCGAGGGCGGCAATCTTCTCAGCCTCGCGGTCGCGGGCCGAGAGCACGATGATCGGCACGCTGGACCATTCGCGCACACGGGCGATCACGTCCTTGCCGTCCATATCCGGCAAGCCGAGGTCGAGAATGACGATGTCCGGCGCGTCCGCCGCAATCTGCCGGAGGGCATCGCTCCCGTTGTCGGCCCTGAGCACCTCGTAGTCGTTCGCCAGGAGCGCCGGGGTGAGGAAGCGGTGGATGGCCGGCTCATCATCGACGACAAGCACACGGGCGGGATGGGTCATGAACCTTCCTTCGGGAGCGGCAGCCTGATCTCGATCCGGGCCCCACGACCATCGGCGACCGGGCTGACGGCTGCGACAGTCCCTTGATGAGCCTCGACGATTCCCTTGACGATGGCCAAGCCGAGCCCGGTTCCCTCTCCGGCATCGCCGCTCGACCGCGGCGCCCGCGCGAACTTCTCGAAGATGCGCGGCAAGACCTCAGGGGCAATGCCGGGGCCGTTGTCGGTGACCGAGAGCACAACCATGCTCCCTTCGCGCTTGGCCTCAAGAGTGATCCGCTCGCCGGAGCCGGCATGCTGGATGGCATTGCCCACCATGTTCGCCAGCACCTGATCGAGCAGGTTCGGATCGGCAAAGACGAAGGGAAGCCCCTCCTCCACGTGGACGTCGAAGCTCTGGGGTGCCCCCCGCCGCCTGGCCACCGCCACGGCCCGGTCGAACAGCTCTTGCAGGTCGACCCAGTCCCGGTTGAGCTCGAGCGCGCCCGCTTCCAGCCGGGTCATGGCCAGAAGGTTGCGGACCATGCCGTCGAGGTGTTCGGCCTCGTCCTTGACCTGGACCAGCAGGTCACGCTGCGCGGGCTCCGGCAGGCGGGCACCGTAGTCGATCAGGCTGGTCGCTGCCCCCAGGATGGACGCCAACGGGGTGCGGAAGTCGTGGCTGATCGAGGCCAGCAGGGTGTTGCGGACCCGCTCGGCCTCGGCGGCGGTCCGCGCGGCCGAGATCTCCTGGCCAAGCCGGGCCCGCTCCAGGGCCGTTGCCGTCAACTCAGCCACCGTCTCGAACAGCGTCCTCGCCTCCGGAGTGAGAGGAGCATTGTTGGGCAAGGCGACCCCGATGACGCCAATGGTGCCCTCCGGTGTGCGGAGGGGCAGAAAGAGCCACGGCACGGCGGGGCAGAGCGTCGTCGCCAGACCGGTTGCCTCTCCCTTCGCAAGCGCGAGGTCAGCGGCTGACAGCGCCTCCGGATCGAGGTGGTCCTCGGGCGGCCAGGCCGCCACCACCCCGAGCCTGCCCCTCTCCGGGAACAGGATCACGCACGGGCAATGCAGGTCGCCATGGGCTTGGATGGCCGCGTGATCGACAACGGACTGCGGATCGGCGAGCGCCGAGAGCCGACGGGCGAACCTGTACAGCCGCTGCGACGCGACATCGCGTTCGGCCGCTAGCCTCGCCTGTTCCCTGGCCCGGCCGGCAATGGTCGAAGTCAGGACCGCGGCAGCCAACAACACGAAGAGCGCGAGCAGTTCATGCGGCTGGGTGACCGCGAAGGTGTGCAGCGGCTCGATGAAGAAGAAGTTGTAGGCCAGGAACGACAGCCCTGATGAGACCAGCGCGGGCCAGATGCCGAAGCGGGCAGCCGAGAACAGGACCGCCAGCAGGAACACCATCGACACGTTGGGGAGCCGGACCAGGGAGGTCAGCGCGAGACCGATGCTTGCCGCGAAACCAACCGCGGCCGCCGACCACAGATAGGGCCAAATCGTCCTCGTGAAACTCCGGATGCCGTCCGGCAGGATCCAGGCGCGATGAAGCCCGACCTTCGCCGAAGATGGCATAGGGCGCGGAGACTGGGGACGAGGAGTGGCCATCAAGGTCTGGTCTAAGCCATTCCCGAGTTCGGTGCCATACGCTTGAGGCCATTGCCCAGGCCTGGACAGTGGCCGCCCCCGGAAAGGAAACCCACTGCGGCACGGACCGTTAAGGCACAGGATCGAGGCGATGCCTTGCCAGCCGAACCAGCACGGAGCCAAGTCATGGCCGCGACAGGAATCAGCGAAGGCGCGACTGCTACCGCTCCTGACTACGCACACGCCCCTCCGTCCTCCTTCTGGGCTCTCACCCTCGGCTCCATTGGCGTGGTGTACGGCGACATCGGCACCAGCCCGCTCTACGCCCTCAAGGAAAGCCTCGCCGCCGCCAGCGGGCATGCGGGCCCCGGTGCTCTGACCCAGGAGATGGTGCTGGGGGTGGTCTCGCTGATCCTATGGGCGCTGGTCATCATCGTCACGCTCAAGTACGTCGTTCTGGTCCTGCGGGCCGACAACAATGGCGAGGGCGGCACGCTCTCGCTGGTGACCCTGGCCCAACGCGCCCTCGGCCACAGCACCGGGATCACTATCGTCCTCGGCATGGTCGGAGCCTCGCTGTTCTACGGCGATGCCATCATCACGCCCGCGATCTCGGTCCTGTCGGCCGTCGAGGGCTTGGAGCTCGTGACCCCAACCTTTGGTCCCTATGTCGTCCCGATCAGCTTGGTGATCCTGATCACGTTGTTTGCCGTGCAGCGCTTCGGCACCGCCAGCGTCGCGGCCTGGTTTGGGCCGATCACCGCCTTCTGGTTCCTGGTGATGGCGCTCGGCGGCCTGAGCCACATCCTGGACGATCCCGGCATCCTGGCCGCCATCAACCCGGCCCATGGCTTCGGCTTCTTGATCAGCCACGGCACGGCTGGGCTGTTCGCCCTCGGAGCGGTGTTCCTGTCGGTGACCGGGGCCGAGGCGCTCTATGCTGATATGGGCCACTTCGGCCGTTCGCCGATCCGCTCGGCCTGGCTCGGCCTCGTCCTGCCGGCGCTCGCGCTCAACTATCTCGGCCAGGGCGCGATGCTGCTGGCCTATCCGGAGCGATTGGAGAACCCGTTCTTCCTGCTGTATCCGAAGTGGGCGCTCTTGCCGATGGTGGTTCTGGCCACGGTCGCGACCATCATCGCCAGCCAGGCGGTGATCACCGGCGCGTTCTCGATCTCGCATCAGGCCATGCATCTCGGCGTGCTGCCCCGCTTCCGGGTGATGCGCACGTCCGAGACCGAGAAAGGCCAGATCTACATCCCGACCATCAACTGGCTCCTGCTCTTCGCCGTCATCCTGCTGGTCATCCTGTTCAAGACCTCGAGTGCGCTCGCGGCCGCCTACGGCATTGCGGTCACGGGCGACATGGTGATCACCTCGTGCCTGCTGTTCATCGTGGCCTGGCGGTTCTGGCGCTGGTCACCGGCCCTGGCCGCGCTGGTGATCGCGCCGTTCCTCGCCATCGAGCTCGTGTTCCTGGGGGCGAACGCGCTCAAGATCCCGCAGGGCGGCTGGTTCCCGCTGCTGGTCGGCACCGGGCTGTTTATCCTGATGCGGACCTGGCGCAAGGGCACGCGCCTGCTGGCCGAGATCTCCCACCGGGGCCGCCCGTCCCTGCCCGAGTTCATGCGCATGGCCGAGAGCATCTCGGTGCCGCGGGTGCCCGGCACGGCGATCTTCCTCACCGGCAACGCCCAGGATGTTCCGGCGGCCCTGCTGCACAACCTGAAGCACAACAAGGTGCTGCACGAGCACAACGTGATCCTGACCGTGGTGACCGAGGAGGTGCCGCGCCTGCCGGACGAGGGCCGTGTCACAACCGAGACGCTCTCGGACCGCTTCTCGCGGGTGACGGTACGGTTCGGCTTCATGGAGCACCCGAACGTGCCCAAGGCGCTGGCGGCCGCGAACTTCGATCTGGCCAACGCCTCGTTCTTCCTGTCGCGGCGGGCGCTGCAAGCGTCGGCGCAGGCGGGACTGCCGCTGTGGCAGGACTACATCTTCATCCCGCTGGCGCGCTCCGCGAGCGACGCCTCGGACCAGTTCTGCATCCCGGAGGATCAGGCGGTCGAGGTCGGTGCCCGCATCACGATCTGATCAGAGGTATGGCGGACAAGGTCACCTGCTAGGAGACGAGCCACTGGACTGAGCAGAGGATCGAGAGCGCCGCCGCGGCACCCCCAATCCTGCGCCAGTAACGGAAATCCCACACCCGCAGATCGGCGATGTCACCCGTGTCGTGCGCAAGCTCGTCTTTCAGGGCAGCCCTGAACGCCTTTCAGGAGTGCCCGGCAAGCGCATGGGCGACAACGGACAATCCGCCGAACACAACGGCGAGATCCCAGAGCTGACTGGGATGGCGCACGATCAGAAGGTCGAGCCCTTGCGGGCCTTTTCCTGCTGGACCAGCTCTCTGCAAGAGTTGGTGGGCCAGGGTGTCGTGGGCCACCTTCGGGGCAATCTCAGCCGACTTCCGGCCGTAAGGTGTCGTGACGGTGAGAATCTTGCGGTCGACCTGATAGGTGCCCGCGTAGGTTCGCCCGTCGATCTTGATGTGGATGGCATGGCCTGACATGGGAAAAGACCTCCTTCGTGAGAGCTCACCCATCGCCTCGGCACGAGCATACGCCCCCAAAGGACGGGAGACCACACGGCATGAGACGCGCCACAGCACGTAGACCCGCAAAGCCGCTCTGGAGTGAGGCTGACATGGCTTAGGTCCGCATCGGGTCAGGCACTGACAATCTCATACCCTCAAGGAACGTCCGTTGTTCCCCGCCAAAGCAGACCACCAGTCTACTTCCGGGATGTGCCAATTGGAGAGCTTTAGCTCAGTCTGGCTGGAGCCTATTGGCCGCGCTGCCCATCACAAGCCGCTCCGTCATCGGCAGCTCGATCGTGCAGCGCAGCCCATCCGGTTCGAACGTCTGCACCGTCTTCGCCTTCAGCTCATAGGTCAGGGTTCGCTCCAAGAGATCGGTCCCAAATCCTCGCCGCTTCCGTTTGGCTGCCCGGTCCGGCGTACCACTCTCTTTCCACTCGAACACGAGCCAGGGCGGGTCGGAGCTGTTTTGCACCCGCCAAGAGATCCGAATGCGCCCGTGCGGGACATTGAGCGCCCCATGTTTCACAGCATTCGTCGCCAACTCATGAATTGCCAGCCCGAACGTCTCGGCAGCCTTGGGTTTCAACCGCACCGAAGGCCCGGTAATCCGCACCTGCTCGCCCTGATGCGCGGCGTAGGTGAGGAGTTCGTCCGCGACCAGGTCAGTGAGATCCAGGCCCGCCGTGGGATCCCGGGCCACAGCCGTCTGCACCCGGGCGAACGCGTTGATGCGCCCGTCGAGGTGCATCGCGTAATCTTCCACCGATGTGCTCGTCTGGGCCGTGCGCTTGACGATGGAGCGGATCACGGACAGCGTGTTGCGCACCCGGTGCTGCAACTCGCCCAGGAGCAGCCTGGCCCGGCTCTCGCTCGCGCGCAGGGCCTCCTCGGCCTCCTTGCGCTCGGTGATATCCTGCCCGATGCCACCGATGCGCTGGACGCGGCCGGTCTCGTCGAGCAGCGGGAAGTCGGTGTCGCGCAACCAGCGCATCGGCCCGTCCGGCCGTCTGATCCTGAACTCGAAGGTGACGCGTTCGCCCGCCCGCACCCGCTTGATGCTGTCCAGCACATGGGCGCGGTCCTCCGGGATGATCTGCTCGCTCCAGCTCCGCAGAGTATCTCCCGCAAGCGCCTTCTCCCGGCTTTCGCCGTAGACCGCCTCAAAGGCGGGGCTGAGGTACTCCCATTGCAGGGTGTCGGCGTTCCTGATCCAGAGCACGTCCGTGGAAGCCTCGCCGAACTGCCGGAACCGCTCCTCGCTCGCGCGCAGGGCCTCCTCGGCCTGCCTGCGCACGCTGATGTCCTGCATCGCGCCGATCATCCGTACAGCCTTGCCCTGCGTATCGCGAAGGATAAAGCCCCGATCCGCGATGGTGGCATAAGAGCCGTCTGCGCGTTGGTAGCGGAACTCGTCCAACCAGGTGTCGCCGATCCCGGCTGCGGCCTCTCTCATGCCGCGCACGACGCGCTCCCGATCGTCGGGATGCATGTGCGCGAAGCACCAGGCGGTGTCGGGGCCGATGGCCCCGGGCGCGTAGCCGAGCTGCCGCAGCATAGCGTCACTCCACCACACGCGGTCGGCCACCAGATCGATGTCCCAGATGATGTCCCGCGTGGCGCGCGCCACATGCTGAAAGCGCGCCTCGCTGGCGCGCAGCGCGTCTTCAGCCTCCTTGCGCTCGGTGATGTCGATGTTCATCCCCACCCACTTGCGCACTGTTCCGTCAGGCGCGAGCAGCGGCGCCGCGTGAACATTCGTCCAGCGCCATCCGCCGCCAGCCCGCCGCAGTTGCGCCTCGGCATCAAGGGGGCGGCGCTCGCGTACAGCCTCACTCCACTGCTGCTCCAAACGAGCCCGGTCGTCGGGATGGATCGCATTTGCCCAGCCGGTGCCGAGCCATTCCTCCAGGCTCTGGCCGGTGTAGGCGCGCCAGCTCGGCGAGTCAGTCGTCACCCTGCCCTCGGCATCGGTCTCCCACACCGCCTGGGCCCAGTTCTCGACCAGGCTGCGGAACCGCTCCTCGCTCTCCTGGAGCCGCTCCTCGGTCTCTCTGCGCGCAGTGAGGTCGAGCACGAACTCGAAGATCGTGCCATCGGGCAGCCTCTTGGCCGCAAACAGCGCCCACCAGCGCGAGCCGTCCTTGCGGATGTACTCCTTCTCGTACGGGGTGGTCCGCCCGGTCGCCTTCAGCTCCGCAATCGCCCGTTCCGAGGCTTCCATCCACTCCGGCGGGGTCAGCCCCTGCCAGGTGAGACGCCCCGCCTCTAGGTCGTCACGGCTGTAACCGCCCATGGCCAGGAAGGCGTCGTTGGCGTCGATGATCCGGCCCGCCAGGTCAAGGTAGATGACGCCGACCGTCTCGATCTCCAGCGCCGTGCGAAACCGCGTCTCGCTGGCCCGCACGCTTTCGTACGCCTCCGAGAGGGGACGGGTGCGTTCTTCCACCCGCTGCTCCAGTTCGTCACGCCCGGTCCTGGCCTCATCCAGTGCAGCGGCCATTCGGTGGGCCGCCGCGAAGCGGGCGAGGCTTTGCAGCAGGCGGGCATCCTCGGCGTCGAACCGTCCCTCGGGCGTGTGCTTGACCGCCCAGAGGGTGCCGACCAGTTGTCCATCGCTATGCCAGAGCGCGAGCAGGTTCTCGTAGACGCGCGGCTCAACACGCCCAAGGTCCGAGAAGAGCCGCTCCGCCGCGTTGAACAGAAGTACGTTGTTGCACTCGCACACGGTCCCGCAGGGGCTGGCCTCCAGGGGGATACCGCCCCGGAGTTGGCCTGTCAGTCCACCGGCAATGGCATGCCAGCGGAACATGCGGCGCTCGTCGCCGGGCTCCCGCAGGCTGATGATGGCCGAGTCAGCATGGCACAGCTCCATCGCCAACGCGGCGCATGTCTGAAGCACAGTGCGGGGGGTGCTGGCCATCTCCTGGGCCAGGGTGGTCAGCGCCCGATTCTCGGCCGCGTAGTCGGGCGGCCGGGATGGGCGGCGGACCAGCTCCGCCGGAATCGGCACGTCATCGACGCCGGCCACGGAGCTGTTGAGATCATCAGCGGCGGTCATACTGACCTCCTTAAAACGCGGGATAACCGGTCGCGCGGCCCACGTGGGCCTCACCCTAGGGTCGTGGGCCGTCGGATTGCCCATCCCAGGTCGGAAGGGACATGGCCGCAGCAGTGTCCGAGGCTCCCCCAGCCCGGTTGAAATGCAAGTAGTTGGGATTGAACAGAGCCGCGCTCATGAGCGCCTCCAGGTTCGGGATGGTCAGGGTCCTGCTTTTGAGGACGATAAGGCTGGCGGCCCGCAGCTCCTGCAGCATGCGGTTGAGATGCACCAGGGTCAGGCCGGTGGCCTCGGCCAGTTTGGCCTGGGTGATCGGCAACTCACAGCTCGGCCCCTGCGTCAGGCCGATGGCCTGGAGACGCAGGAACAATTCGCACAGCAGATGGCATAGGCGCTCGTAAGCGGTGCGCTGGCTGAGGTTGAGCGTCCACTCGCGCTGGATGGCAGCATCGATGAGCACCTGCCCCCACAGGGCTTGGGCGATGCGGGAGTGGTTGAGCATGAGATCCTCGAACAGCGGCCGCGGGATCCCGGCCACACTCGCCGACGTCAGCGCGCCGACCGAGTGGTCCATCTGGCCGAGGAGGAAACTGTTCGGATCACACAGGTCGCCAGGCAGCAGGAAGGCGAGGATCGCCCCTCGCCCATCCTCCAGTTGCTTGGAGCGACAGGCCCAGCCCGACAGGATGAGGTGGATCTCGCCGGGCTCGTCGCCCTCGCACAGAATGGCCTCCCGCGGCCCGAACCGGCGTACATGCTCGGAGGTCACGCGCTCCAGCAGGCGCTGGTCGTCGGCCGAGAAGCGGGTGAACCGCTCCAGCTTGCGGATGAGCGGGTTGGCCATGGCGCCCTCCATGATGTGCAGCCCAATAAACTAATGCACCACGACCCGGATGGGCCAATCTGTGCTAGAGTCTTTGTGCACGCTATTCGTCTCCTTCGTGTCACACCCACCCACCGGGCCAGGAGGGGTCAATGATGAGCACTCATCCACGCCCGAGCCTGAGCGGACGCCGTGTTCTGGTGGTCGAGGATGAGTTCTTTGTGGCCGATGATTTGGTCCAGGCGATCACTCAGCTCGGCGCCGAGGTGCTTGGTCCGGTGCCGACCCGCGAGGAGGCCTTGGACCTTCTGGCCACGGCGGGGCCAATCGATTTGGCCGTGCTCGACATCAACCTGGAGGACGAAGCGGTCTATCCAGTGGCGGATCTCCTGGCGGCACAGGGGGTGCCGTTCCTGTTCGCCACGGGCTACAGCCGCGCCTTGGTGCCTGCTGGGTATCAGCATGTACCCCGGTGGGAGAAGCCCTTCGATCCACAAACCCTTGCACAGACCTTGCCGAAGCTGCTTCGAGACAACTGAACTTGGGCTAGATCCCACGTAATCCGCTTGGAATACGCTTGTAACGTGGGAAGCTCTTTGAGACGCACCACTACAGGCTGGTGAGAGGGCCGCTTAAGTCTGTGGTCTCTTCTCAGGGCCAGGAACGCGGTTTTTTCGGCTTCGGAATTGGGATCGGAAGCCGGGGCGCCTGCGCCCTGGCTGTGTAGTCCTCCCGGGTGTTGAGAATGGCCATCGCCCGCGCGACGGTATCGTCAACCCGCCGTGCAAACCCGAAAATCGGTAGCCTTAACATCGCGGCTCTCCTGTACGGATGAAGGAAACAGACAAGTTAAAGGTCTCTGGAGACTTTAGTCTTGCTCAAGCAGCAGGCCCCGGCATCTGACGTCGGCTACCCGGCTCATCTGTCGGTGACGAACAGCACCTTGCCAATCTCGTCTGTGATCACCAAGATCCGGTCCGGCTGAACCCGCTTGGCGATCAGGTCCGTCCATAGCGCTATGGCGCTATCGGAGTCACGCGTTGTGCAAAGGTCCGGCAACTCGCAGCCAATCCTGTCCCACATCATTCGGTCGCCGATGCGCTGGTGAAAGAAATAGCGTGCCATGGAGCACCCCAATTCACGTCTGGACCATTCTCCGGACGTTTCTGGCCTCCGCTATCAAGTGGATTAACTTTCGGCTCGTGGATTGGATATTGAGAGCTGAAATCTACCGCAGAATTTAACTTGGTTGATAGAGACCGCGAGCCATCGGACTAGGTTGGACAAGAACGCATTGGTACGTTCCTCCCTCCACTTGGGATAGCTCCTCATCTGCTCCCTCAGCCGCATATGCGGCTGAGGGAGCTTTTTGTATTTCCGTATTGGATTGTTCATTCACGCCGTTCCAACCATTTGGCACTCATGCTTCAGCCCAATATGGGCGCTGTTCCACCAAGCGCTCGTCTTGCCCTTGCTGCATCTCTGGTGCGAGCCAGATCATGAACCCCAACGACGTGGGCGGTTGGAGCTCGTGGCCAAAGACGCATTTACTCGCTTGATGTGATCACGCCGATGACGGACCGCTATGAGTCAATCCGGGAAATCTACTGCCCGTCAGGAACATCCGGTATGTCCTGCCAGAGCTGACATTCGATTCACTTCCGAGAAGTGCCATCTTCAGACCTCGGCAAAGTTTAGCAACGGGTCCGACCACACATGCCGGACAGATCATTCATCAGCAATGGTGGCAGATAAAACCGCAAAGCAGTAGGTATTTCCAATTCGATATGGGGTTCTTTGCTAGAGCGTGTCGTACGAAGAAGTCGCGAGGATCGGCGGCGTACCGCCACTGAGGCGTGAGGCCTTCCATTGCCCAGCACTGAGTAATATTGTATCCACGGCGAATAGGGCCTACACAGTTGTCACGAGGCGGGATCATGAGCGTCGACACGTTTGAGGCATATCTTCAACATGCAAAGCCTCCTGAGGGCTGGAGCCATGCGCTTGAAGCCCTCTGGTGGGACGCCCGTGGAGACTGGGATAAGGCCCACAGACTCGTTCAAATCGACGAAGCAGATCAACATTGCGCTTGAGTCCATGCCTATCTGCACCGCAAAGAAGGTGATCTTCCGAACGCAGCTTATTGGTATAGACGATCTGATCACTCTGTAGTGACCAGTTCTCTTCCCCATGAGCGCCAGTTGATCGCGGATAGCCTTCTAGGCTGCTCCCCCCGAGCAGTGACTCTCAACCGAGCTTCGGAATGTCGGTTTAAGGACGTTGTATGCCGATCCCCTGCCCTTCGCGAACGCCTGCTTTGGCTGAGTTGCCGGCCCCTATCCCTTACGTCTCACGTGGTCTCATGATGGTGGCAAAGGCCTCCTCGGCCGCAATCGCGGTGGCCATCTGCACGGTGTGAGCGAAGCGGTAAGCCTCGCCATAGATTGTCTCGTCCGGAAATTCCGTGATGAGGGTTAACGGCGTCGGGTGACGTGTCTCGGCCGTCAACAGGCACGGCACATTGTTGATGATCTCATAGGGCGTACCGCCGGAATGAATCGCACAGATTTCAATTTGACGGCGATTGAACTCGGCCAAGCCTGGTACGGCCGACAAATCTTTCGTAACGGCTTCCATCAGCGTTCGTGCCGCGGAAGCCCACGACGGGTGGTAGCGCATGATAAGGAAAAAACCCTTCGGGATCGACCAGAGCTCAAATCCGCGCGGCAGATAGCCCGTAAAGGGACGGGTCCACTCATGAGCCGGGTACCCGTGGAGGTTGATGTGGAACTGCGCGCCCGACTTCGCGAGGGCCTCGTTGCGCGCCCCGATCTCATAGACCGAATTGCCGCGGCCGAACTCGAGATCGTTCCCTAAAGACGTATAACGCGCCGCATGGTACATATGGCGCGGGTTCCCTTCGCAGAGGCGCCCGTGCAAAGCATAGCCGTCAGGGTTCTCGACCGGAATATAGGCGATGTTGGCTTCAGGCTTTGCGAGCAGCCGGCGCATCGCCCGCAGAGATCCGACCGGCGCTGAGGTCTCGTTGGCATGCTGACCGCTGGTCAGTAGGACAGCCGGGCGCGATCCAGGGCGGTAGAGACCACGCACAGGGCGTCCCTCACGTGAGCGGCCTTCGAAGGTTTCGCCCAGAAGAGCCGCCAATTCGCGATAAATCTGGGCCAAGCCCGGCGCTGCGTCCGCCGTCTCGATATTCTGCTCAGGACGAGTAGGATCCTGCGGTTGCCCGAACGAGCGAAGGGTGACCCGCACATGCGCATCGCCCTCGCCGGCGCGGATGTCCGGCACGATCTGGCCAGGCTGCAGGCCACGATCCTCCGGCGGACGGCCAGACCTGTGCTTGAAAAATTCGAGCAGTGAGAAATAGAAATCTTCGTGCAGCGCCTCGCGGGTGCTCATGACTTCATCGCCATAGGCGAGAGGCCGCTCGATCCCGGGGATCGTCACATCGATGGCGATCGTTTCCGCATAGGGTTCCTCGGCTGGCCACGCGTGGGCCATGAGGGCCGTCATGGCCTTGTGAAAAACCTGCTCGATTTCCATCTCAAGCGCCTCGTCGATGTCGTCCGCACCGTCAACTCGGTTTGTCACCCTGAGCCAGCCGGTTGGGTTGAGATCGGTCTGTCCGAGATGGTTGGCACGCAGACGGTTCGGGCTGAAAACCGTATGCTCCACCACGCGCCCATCGTCGTATTCGGCAGTGACCCGATAATTCAGGTCTTCGTCGCCGGGCTCGAACCGCGTCTCGACATTCTCGAGCAAGGCTGCGAGCGGATAGGCTTCCGACAGGAACCGTAATGGGTTGGCCTGCGGATGAACGGGGTAGCGCACGGTGACGCGCGTGAGACGATCCGTGCCGATCTCTTCGAGAAAAGCGTGGACGAGAGGCTTGTAGGCGCTGCGGATGTGGGCCGTGACGCCGGCATCCGCCAGAATCTTCTCTGCTTTGCGCCTCTCCGCCTCACCCTCGAAAAGCCACGCTTCAAGGTGCGCTCCAGGCCGGCCGCGCTCCGTCCAGGTACGGATAAGAACGTCGAGCGTGCGGGGAACCCGCTCGTTGAGCAATTCGATCATTTTGAGGTTTGTCCTGTCGGATCGAGATAATCGCGCAGCCAGTCGCCTAGGAGGTTGAGGCCGAGCACGGTGAACATAATGGCAAGCCCCGGGAAAACGCTGACCCACCATGCAGACTGGAGATAAGTGCGCCCATCGGCAAGCATTCCGCCCCAGCTCGGAATCAGAGGGTCAACGCCCAGGCCCAGGAAGGTCAGGCTGCTTTCGAGCAGGATGTTATTGGCCACGTTCAGAGTCATCAGAATGACGATGGGGCCGAGCACGTTGGGCAGAATATGAGTGAAGATGATGCGTGCATTGCCGACGCCGATGGCCCGCGCGGAGAGAATGAACTCCCGTTCCCGCAATGCCAGCACGGAACCGCGTACCAGACGCGCATATTGCACCCATTGCGCCACGACCATGAAGAAGATCACCTTGTCCACTCCGGTGCCCAGAATGGCCAGGAACATGATCGCGATCAGAATGAAGGGCAGCGCCAGCTGAATATCGGCGAAGCGCATCAGCAACATTTCGGTGATGCCACGATAATAGCCCGCGACCAGGCCCACAAGCGTGCCGATAATGACCGCTCCCAGCACCGAGAGAATGCCGACGGTGAGCGAGATCTTGCCGCCCACGATCACCCGCGCCAGTACGTCCCGGCCGAGCGGATCGGTTCCAAGGATATGCGCCGGGTTCTGGAAGGGAGGCAGGAGGCGCGCCATGAGGTCCATGCCCTCGCCACCTTCCGGAAACAGGAGCGGCGAGAACAGAACGGCAAGGCACATTCCGCCCGTGAGGATAAGGCCGAGGATAAGCTCGAACGACTTGAAAAACCTGCGCGACGAGGGTGCTGCCCGATCGGTGGCCATGGCATCACTCCGTCCGGATGCGTGGATCGATCAGCCCGTAGGCGATATCGACCGCGAGGTTGATGAGAACGATGAAGAGCGCCAGCACCGTGATGGTCCCCTGAAGGACGGGATAGTCGCGCGCCGAAATGGCATCGAAGGCGAGCGTTCCCATGCCGGGCCAGTTAAACACCCGCTCCACGATCACGATGCCGCCGATAAGGCTGCCGAACTGCAGGCCGATATAGGTGACGAGCGGGATGGCTGAGTTGCGCAGTGCGTGCTTGTAAAGCACGACCCTGTCGCGCAAGCCTTTCGAGCGCGCAACCATGATGTATTGCTGCGAGAGCGTCTCCAGCATGGAGGTGCGGACCAAGCGCACATTTGTGGCGGTCAGGATGATCCCCATGGTGAGGGCCGGCATGATGAAGCTCTCAGGACCTTCCATGCCGCTCGGCGGCAGCAAGCCCAACACGATGGAGAACAGGAGCACCATCATGATGGCGAGCCAAAAGTTCGGGAAGGATAATCCGACCAGCGAAAGGATGCGGATGAGCTGATCGGGCCAGCGACCGCGATTGACCGCCGCGTAGACTCCAAGCGGCACCGACAGAATGATTGAGGCGAGGAGCGACGTGAAGGCGAGAAGCAGCGTCGACGGAAGCGCATGGGCGATCAGCGTCGACACGGGCGTGTTGCCCATAAAGCTGCGCCCGAAATCCCCGACCAGAATGCCCTGCAGGAAACTCAGGTATTGAACATAGAACGGGCGCTCGAGGCCCAACGCTTGCCGAATGTTCTGCAGGTCCTGCTCGGTGACGTTGCCGCCGCCCATCAGCATGATCGCCGGATCGCCCGACAGCCTGATCGCGAAGGAGACGATCAGGGTGACGGCTAGGACCACGAAAACGGCCTGCAGCAGTCGTTTGAGAATGAAGCCCGCCATGGGTGATCCTTCGGTCTTGGAAAAACGGCCCCGCTCTCGCGGGGCCCTCTCCGGTGTCATGGGCTCGACGGGTGTCCTCGCGAGGAAAGCACCCGGTAGAGCAGCTTACTCAACGGTCGTTTCCACAAAACGGAAGCGGCGATCCGACGGAGCGTCGAAGTTCTTGACCCGCTTGTTCACGCCATAGATCGTGTTCTGGTTGTAAAGCGGGATCTCGAGAGCCTTGTCGGCCACGTAGCGAGCGATCTCCTGCAGGATCTTCTCGCGCTCCTTCACGTCGTAGATCGAGCGCTGCTTCTCGAGCATTTCGTTCAGCTTGGGATCGTTGTCGTAGGGGTTCCACTTCTCGCCGGAGTGATACATCAGGTAAGCGGTGTTGTCGTAGTCGAACGTCCAGCCGCCCCAGGCCTGGTGCCAGGCTTCGCCGGTCTTGCCGTTCGGGATGATGTCATTGAGCAGAACGGGCGCCTCGTAGGGCTGAAGCGAAGGCTTGAGGCCGAGTGCCTGCAGGTAACCGGCCGCAGCCTGCGCGACCTCGCGGAACGTCGCGTCGTTGCCGCGGAAGTCGATCTTGACCGGAGCGCCGGCCGGAACCTTGGCCTGCTGCAGCAGCTGCTTCGCCTTGGCGAGGTCGAAGGACATCGGCTTCAGGTTCGGGTCGTAGCCGAAGGACAATTCGGACTGGAAGCTCGCGATGGGCTTCGCATGGCCGAGGAGCACGGCCTTGATGATCGCATCACGGTCGATGCCCATGATCAGCGCCTTGCGGACGTTCTCGTCCTTGGTGATGCCGTTCTTGGTATTGAGGCGCAGCGAAACCACCGTCGGGCCGGTGATGCTGATGAGATCGAGACTGGAGCTCTTCTCGACGGTCGGTGCGAGGCCGAACGGGATGAGCGTCGCCACGTCGATGCGGCCCGCCTGGAGCTCGGCGACCTGTGTGTTGGCCTCGGAGATGAAGCGGGTCACCACCCGGTCGAGCTTGGGCGCTCCGCCCCAATGCTCGGGGAAGGCCTCAACCGTCAGACTGACCTTCGGATTGTACTCGACGAACTTGAACGGTCCAGTGCCGACCGGGTGGGTGTTGAAGTAATCGTCGCCCTTTTCCTGGATGTATTTCGGCGGCACGATCATGGCGCCGTAGCCGGCAAGCTTCGTCAGCATCACCGGATCCGGCTGCTTCATCACGAAGTCGACCGTGGAGTCATCCACCACCTCGACATGGTCGATGGTGTTATAGTTCGACTGCTGCGGTCCCTTCTTGCCCTCCTCGCCGAGGAGACGGTCGAACGTGAACTTGACGGCCGCCGCGTTGAAGGGCTCACCGTTGTGGAACTTCACGTTCTGGCGCAGCTTGAAGCGGATGCGGCTGTTGTTGTCCAGGAACTCCCAGGAGGTGGCGAGACCGGGCTTCAGCTTCATGTCCGCGCCGCGGGCGGTGAGGCCGTCATAGATATTGTTGGCGGCGGAGGACCAGTCCACCAGGAAGGTGTCGATCGGGTCCCAGCTGCCGGGATCGATCGCGACCGCGACCGTGATGGTGCCGGCCGCCTGCGCGCCCGACGCCATCAACGGCGCCAAGGCCGTCGCAACCGTGAAGCCCAAAGCCTTCAAGGTTCGTGAGAATCTCATCTGTCTCTCCTTATGAAGTAGAGTCTATGCCGCTCCGCGGAGCTCTTCGGTCTCGATGGCCGCCCAGTGACCGGGCTCGACCTCGCGCATGCGATGGATGGCAGGCTCCTGTCCGATGGGACGGACCGGGCTCGGAATCTCGCCCTCGATCCTCGTCCGCGCGCGCTCGCGCTCCGGATCGGCGATGGGAACGGCCGAAAGCAGTTTCCGTGTATAGGAATGCTGCGGGTTCTCGAAGATCGCTTGGCGTGTACCGATCTCGACGATCTGGCCGAGATACATCACCGCGACTCGGTGGCTGATCTTCTCGACCATGGCCATGTCGTGGGTGATGAAGAGATAGGATAGCCCCCTCTTCTCCTGCAGTTCCATCAGCAGATTGATGATCTGAGCCTGGATCGACACGTCGAGCGCGGAAACCGACTCGTCGGCGATGATCAGCTTCGGGTTGCTCGCGAGTGCGCGGGCGATGCAGACACGCTGGCGCTGGCCGCCGGAGAACTCGTGCGGATAGCGCTTGGCGTGCTGGGGCTGGAGTCCCACCTGCTCCAGCAGCTCCTGCACTCGCCGGTCGATTGCCTTGCGATCCTTGATGAGGCCGTGAACGATTATGGGTTCAGCGATGCTGTAGCCGACGGTGTGGCGTGGATCGAGCGACGCGAAGGGATCCTGGAAGATGTACTGGATCTCCTGCCGCAGGCGGCGGCGCTCCGCTTGGCTCATAGAGGCCATGTCGCGCCCATCGAAGCGCACCGTGCCGCTTGTCGGCTCGATGAGCTGCTGGAGCGTGCGTCCGATGGTGGACTTGCCGGAGCCGGACTCGCCCACCAGCGCCAGCGTCTCGCCCGGATAGAGATCGAAACTCACCTCCTCGACCGCATGGACCCGGTGTGTCACGCGGCCAAAGAATGTCTTACCCACGTCGAAGCGCGTGCTGAGTTTATCGACCTGGAGGATCGGCTTCGTATAGTCGGCGGTGTCCTGGATGTGGGTCCCGCCGACCTGCTTTGGGGCGCCGCCGTCCAGCACCATGACGGGCGTGCGCATCGGCAGGGGCTGACCTTTCAGGCTTCCGAGCTTTGGAACGGCAGAGAGGAGCGCGCGCGTATAAGGATGCTGCGGAGCGGCGAAGATCTCGCGCACCGGCCCCTGCTCGACTTTGTCGCCCTTCCACATCACCACCACGTCGTCAGCCATCTCGGCCACGACGCCCATATCATGGGTGATGAAGATGACGGCGGTTCCCATCTCGGCCTGCAGGTCGCGGATGATGTTGAGAATCTGCGCCTGGATCGTGACGTCGAGTGCGGTGGTCGGCTCGTCGGCGATCAGGAGCTTCGGATTGCAGGCGAGCGCCATGGCGATCATCACGCGCTGGCGCATGCCACCCGAGAGCTGATGAGGGTAGCGCTCCAGAAGCCTGTCCGCGTCGGGCAGGCGCACCTTCTGCAGCAGCTCCTTCGCCCGCGAGCGCGCCTGGCGGGCATTCAGCCCCTCGTGCAGCAGAAGCGTTTCCTCAATCTGGTTGCCGATGGTGAAGACTGGATTGAGCGAGGTCATCGGCTCCTGGAAGATCATGGCGATGTCCTTGCCGCGGATCGCCCGGAGCTGATCGTCGGAGGCCTTCACCAGATCGATGGCCCCACCCTCCTCCTGCCGAAGCAGAACCTCCCCGCTGACGATCCGCCCGCCCGAATAATCGGTGAGGCGCATGATCGCGAGGGAGGTGACGGACTTGCCGGAGCCGGATTCACCCACGACCGCGAGGGTTTTCCCGGGCTGAACGTCGAAGCTCACGTTCCTGACCGCGCGAAAGGCTCCCTCGCCTCTGCCGAACTCGACGGAGAGGTTGCGGGCGGAGAGGAGCGGCGTGCTTAAAAGCCCGAGGTTCGTTGAATCACCCGACATCAATCCATGCTCATTGGGAAGCACTGGCCCCGGAGAAGCAAGGCCAGTACCTCTCTAATACCTGTCCCAGATCACAGCTGTGGCCAGGGACGTCAAGTCCGCGTTGCACAGGTTCTGAGCAATATTCGTGGATGATAAGCCTATTGCCCTCCCAGACACCACATTTTGTTACGCAATGATGAGGCCACGCGCACTGTGGCACAGCCAAGAGGACGGCGCAGCAGTTCAGCCGCGTCGCCTGATCGGCCCTGATCCTGGCAGCGGAAAGCCCCCGGCTTTGCCGTCGTGGGCTCTGTAATCAAACGGATGGCCCCGGCGGCCGCGCTCAACGGGGAAAATTCGATCGGCAGGTTTGGGGAGTTTCACGGTTCTCCGCAAAGTGTGTGGTGGCTGAGTAGCTTGGCAGCGTTGCAGGTGAACAGACAGTGCTTGTCCTTGCCGCTGTAATGTCTGCACAGGGTCAAACTTTCACTTTCAGGCCGCTCAATGAACGTCGGCTCTTGAGGGCTGAAGCGGACCAAGCGCTTACGTCTCAGGAGTGCCAAAAGCAGCCGTTCCTGCAAAAGGTGGGCACCCTGCTCCGTGTGTAATCACCTTGCCCGCAATTCAAGCAAGAAATGCTGAATAATGAAGCAGGGTAGCCCTGCCTCCATCTTGAGCATTCGCCTAAACCAGCAGCAGAAACCTGTGGCCTGCCCCATGTGGGTGATCCGTGTGTGATGTTAATTCAGCGTTGGCTGCGGCGCCAGCTTGGAAGCAGAGACCAAGACCTCTGGTGCAGGCGGCCGGTAGCCCAAGGATGAGTGCGGGCGCACCGTGTTGTACAACGAGGTTTGAGAACACCCACAGGACCACTCGACGTGAAGTTCTGTATTGGCTTCACCCCTGGGCCGGCCGCGAGGTGTCCGTCCATGCGGTGATCGATAAGGCGGATGGCGCGGTTTTCCGTTGCACGCCCGACGGATCGCAGACCGAGCGATGGCTTGAGATCCCGGCGTGGATGTTCGACCGAGCGTCGTGTGCCCGGGATCAGACCCTGACGGTGCGTCCCTTTGTCGGCATGGATGCGCTGATGGCCCTCTCGGCGCTTCTCGCTCGGTCGATGGAGATCGCCAGCCAATCATCGAATCCCCGGCTTTCGGGCGCATGGGGAGTCTCTCGCGATCAGAATCGGGGAGAGATCCATGGCACGGAAGATGGGGGCATCCGCGGATGCGGATCAACGCAATCGGCGGCTCGGTCCGCAGCAGTTGGACCTGTTCGGCAGCAGCGCGTCACACAGTGTCAGCGGCGCGCCGGCGTGGCGCGAGCTGCCGCGGGAGGCGCAGGCGACGGTGGTGAGCCTGATGATGCATCTCATCCTGGAGCATGCTCAAAGTCGCGCGGCAGCGCCGGGGACCATGGAGGGCAGCCATGATCACTGACAAGGTCCGCCCTCACCACCTGGAGCGCAAGGCGATCCTCTATGTACGCCAGTCCTCCACTCATCAAGTGCTGCACAACCGCGAGAGCAGCGCGCTGCAGTACGCCATGCGGGACCGGCTGATCGCGTTGGGATGGTCCGAGATCGAGGTGATCGACGATGATCTCGGGCGTTCAGCCGCCGGCGGGGTCCAGCGCGCCGGCTTTGAGCGGATGGTGGCGGAGGTCTGTCTCGGGAAGGTTGGCGCGGTCTGCGCGCGGGAGGTCTCGCGCTTTGCCCGCAACAGCCGCGACTGGCAGCAACTGATTGAGATGTGCCGCGTCGTCGACACGGTGCTGGTCGATCAGGAGGCGATCTACGCCCCACGGCATGGCAATGACCGGCTGCTGCTCGGCCTGAAGGGCAGCTTGAACGAGTACGAGCTTGACCTGCTGCGTCAGCGCTCGCTCGCCGCGCGCTACGAGAAGGCCCGCCGCGGCGAATTGGTCGTCACAGCCCCCGTCGGCTTCGTGAAGGCCGGCGACCGGTATGAGAAGGACCCGGATCGGCGGGTGCAGGAAGCCATCGCTCTCGTTTTTGACAAGGTCGAGGAACTGGGGAGCGCACGGCAGGCGCTCTGCTGGCTGCACGAGCACGATCTCGCTCTGCCGGTGAAGCAGGCGAACGGCGACACGGCCTGGCGCAGGCCGAGCTATGCCTCTATCCACCGGATCATTGAGAACCCGGTTTACGGCGGCGCCTATGCCTATGGTAAGACTGCTGCCTCGGCAGGGTATGGTGCTGATGGGGTGAGTGTGACGATCCGTCGGAAGGCACGGTCGCAGTGGCTGGCGCTGATCCCCGAGGCCCATGAAGGCTATGTCAGCTGGGAGAGGTTCGAAACGATCCGCACGATGGTCTCAGGCAACGTTCCAACCGGCAAGCATCACGGCGCGCCCAAGCATGGCGATGCGCTGCTGGCCGGGCTGATCCGCTGCCGGCGATGCGGTAGGAAGCTGACGCTTCGGTACACGGGCACACGGCACCGCATTCCGCGCTACAGCTGTAGCCGTGCCTGGATGGACAATGGTGGTCCCCATTGCATCGCCTTTGGCGGTCTGCGGGTTGATGATGCCATCGAAGAGGCGCTGCTCGGCGTAGTCGGACCTGGCGCTATCGCCGCGGCGACGGCCGCGGCCGCCCAGGCTACGCACCAGAGGGACCAGGTGCGCGAGGCCCTTGGCCGCGATCTCGAAGCGGCGCGCTATGCCGCCGACCGCGCCTTCCGGCAGAACGACGCCGCCGATCCGGCGAACCGGTTGGTCGCCGGCGAGCTTGAGACGCGCTGGAACCGCTCGCTTGCCCGTGTTGCCGAGGTGGAGAGCAAGATCGCCGTGCATGAGGCGGCAGCCGTGCCATCGGCCGTCGCCCCGGAGGCTCTCGGTGACCTGGCCTCGAACCTCAAGACGGTCTGGTCGGCGCCAACCACTGATGCGCGCCTGAAGAAGCGCATCGTCCGTACGCTCATCCACGAGGTCATCGCCGATATCGATGACGCAGTGTCCGAGATCGTGATCATCGTGCATTGGGTAGGCGGTGTGCATAGCGAGATGCGGTTGCCAAAGCGCCGCCGCGGACAGCGCAACAGCACGTCCGCCGACATCCTTGAGGCGGTGCGCCGATTGGTGCTCATCGCCAGCGATGATCTGATCGCAGGCTTGCTCAACCGCAACGGCCTCAAGACAGGCAACGGCAACCGCTGGACCCGCGAGCGCGTCACCTCTATGCGATCGAACTACCGGATCCCGGTGTTCAAGCCGGCATCAGATGGCATCGAGCCCTGGCTCAATCTCAGCCAGGCCGCCAGACTCCTGAAGGTTACGCCCAAGACGCTCCGTCTGGCGGCCGAAGCCGGCGAGATCGAGGCCATCCACCCTCTGTCGGATGGACCGTGGATCTTCGCGCGCGCGGCGCTGACGACAGAGGCGGCCATGTCAATCACCGAGCGGGCGCACCAGAACCCAAAATACCCCGCGGGATCGCATCCCGCGCAACAAAGCCTCTTCTCTTCAATGACATAGACAGATGGGTGTTGTGATGCAGGGTTGTAGTGCCGTCTCCAGCTTTCGATCACCACTTTTGCCTCCTCCAAGGTGTAGAAGATTTCGCCTTTCAGCAGTTCATCCCGGAGCTGACCTCCGTCACGCCGATCTGCCGGATCGCCTCCGCCACCGTCCGGCCCTGCGCGGTCAGCACGTCAACCTGCCGCAACTTGGAAACGATCTCTTCGGCCGTGTGCCTCTTCTTGCCCATCTTCAGTCCTCCTTCGGTTTAAAAGCCATACTTCAGGGAGGATCACTTTTCAGGAGGCAGTCCAGCCCGGCGAGGGAATTACGGGAAATAAGCTTGACAGAGAAATGCACCTGGGATCTCTTTGGTATACCAACGGCATAACAAAAGAATACGGGAAGAGGCGCACTTGACGAGAGCAAGAACCAAGCCACCCAAGCCGCCGGCCGAGATGACAGCAACAGACCGCGCATACGAAACGCTTCTCCAGTGGATCAGTGGCCGCGAACTCGGGGCCGGATCGGTGCTAGACGAGCGGCGTCTCGCTGAAGCAATCGATGTCTCTCGCACTCCGTTGCGGTCGGCCTTAAGCCGGCTCCACGGCGAGGGCTACATCGTCAAGCTCTCGAATGGGGCAATGGTTGTCAGGGACATCGGTTCGGGCGAGGTCCTTGAGCTCCTCGTGGTGAGGCGCCTCCTCGAACCGGAGGCCGCCGCGCTGGCCGCGGGCAAGATTCCCTCCGTGATGCTCGAGAGGCTCAAGGTTCGTCTCGCCGACGCGGGCGCTGCCGACGGTTCCGCGTCCGTCTGGCTCGCCGGCGACGAAGTCCATGACCTCATCGCCGAGCACTGTGGGAACCGGTCCCTCAGCGGCTTCATCCAGGAGGCGAGGCACAGGATCCGCATGTCGACCATCGAACGCGTTCCGGGCCGCGACGCCCAGGCGATCCTGGAGCACACGGCCATCGTGGAGGCCCTGATCGCGGGAGACCGCGAGGCCGCGCGAACGGCAATGACGGAGCATCTCGACAACATCCGCGACAGTTTCCTGGTGGCATTCGGATTTGGATCACGCCGTGTCGAACAATGATCCTGCTATGCGCGCGCTGAGGCCGCGACCACTTGAACAGGCGGCATTCGCCCCCTTCGGCACGGTTGTCGAGCATCGGACCGAAGGAACCCGCCACTACATCCAAGGGGCCTTCGAGCGTTCGCCCGAGGCCAAGGATGCTCGACCCACCCTCTGGCTCTCGCGCCCGCCGAAGGTCAGCACCTTCCCCGTCGTCGTGGACAAGCTCGAGCGGCATCCGCATTCCGCCCAGACCTTCATCCCGCTCTTGCCGCTGCGCTTCCTCGTGGCCGTCTGCCACTCGAATGCCGATGGATCGCCGGATTTGGAGACCTTGGAGGCGTTCCTGGCGTGCGGCGGGCAGGGCGTCACCTACGCCCGTAACGTCTGGCATCACGGGCTCACCGTCTTCGATCAAGGTGCCGAGTTCGCAGTGGTCATGAATCTGGCAAACCGAGGTGATGACGACGTGTTCCTCGACGTGGAACGGCAGGTTGTCATCGAAGCCCCACTCACATGGAGTCCATCGCTATGACCTTCGCCACGCTGCATGCCCGCGATTTCGTCGGATATGGGTCACACCCGCCGGATCCCCGTTGGCCGGGAGACGCTCGCCTCGCGCTGAACATCTGCATCAACTACGAGGAAGGCGGAGAGCCTTCGGTTCCCGACGGCGACGGCTTCACGGAGACCGGACTGACCGAGGGCGGCGGCGGCTTCCAAGGCAGGGATCTCGCGGCGGAATCCATGTTCGAGTACGGAAGCCGCGTCGGATTTTGGCGGATCAATCGCCTTCTCCGCGAGCGAGGGATGACGGCAACGATCTTCGGATGCGGTCTCGCCCTTGAGCGCAACCCGGAGGTCTGCACCGCGATCCGGGAGGCAGGATACGACGTCTGCGCGCATGGCTGGAAATGGGAGCGACACCAGCCGCTGTCCGAGGATGAGGAAAGGGAGCGCATCCGCCGTACGGTGGAGAGCATTGCCAGGACCGTCGGCAATCGTCCCCTCGGATGGTACTGCCGCTACGGGGCCGGCCTGAACACGCGCCGCCTTGTCGTCGAGGAAGGCGGTTTCCTCTATGACTCGGACGCCTACAACGACGAGCTGCCGTACTGGACGACGGTCGGCGACAGGAAGCATCTCGTCATTCCGTACGGCCTCGTCAACAACGACGCGAAGTTCATTCGCGGAGGCATGGCGACCGCCGATGATCTGTTCCACTACCTGCGCGACAGCTTCGACTTTCTCTACAGGGAGGGTGCCGTAGCGCCGAAGATGATGTCAGTCGGGCTGCACCTGCGCCTTGCCGGCCATCCGGGGCGTGCGGCTGGAGTTGAGCGCTTCCTCGATCACGCCGCAAGGCATGAGGGCGTGTGGGTCTGCCAGCGTTCGCAGATCGCGCGTCACTGGGTCACCCATCATCCAGCGCAGGGAGAGTGAGAGACGTAAGAACGAAGGTCGTTATGAGGCTCCCACGGGGCCGTAACACAAAACTCAAAAGAAACGAGACAACCAGAGGAGAAGATCAATGTTCAGCAAGATTTGTCGTTTTGGGGCTGCACTGGCAATCGGCACGCTAGTCGCAGGATTAGCCATCGCGCAGGAGGCAGACCATCCTGCCGGAAAACCCCTTGTCGTCGGAACGGATTTCGGCGTCGCGCCGTGGATGATCCGCGGGGCCTCCGGACCTGAGGGCTTCGGGGCCGACCTGATCAACGAGGTGGCCAAGCGCTTGGGCCGTCCCTCCGTCGAGATCGTCGACATCAACTTCTCCGGTCTATTCGCGGCTCTGTTCGCCAAGAAGATCGAGTTCACCGTGAATCCGCTGAATATCACGGCGGAGCGCGCCGAGCGCATGCTCTACACCGAGCCCTTCTTCGCGACGGGCAACGGGTTCCTGGTCAAGCAGGATGCCGAGATGAAGGGATACGAGGACCTGAAGGGGAAGGCCATTGCGGTCAATCGCGGGACGATCTCCGACACCTGGGCCACAGCCAACGCCGAGAAGTACGGCTTCGAGGTGCAACGGTACGAGACGTTCCCCGATACCGTGCAGGCGGTCATCACCAATCGTGCCTTCGCAGCGATCAACGAGATTCCGACCACGGTCTATGCGGCCAGCCGCAACAAGGCGATCAAGGTGGGATACAAGGACTTCAACGGCAGGAACTTCGGCTACGCGTTCCGCAACGAGAGCGTCGAATACCGCAACAAGGTGGAAGCGGTGCTTGAGTGCCTGAAGCTCGATGGCACGATGCGCAAGTTCCACGAGAAGTGGTACGGTTCCGCCCCTGATGCCGGCTCGTCCATCGACGCTGTCTACGTCGGCTACGGTGCTCCGGGCTTCAAGGGCTTCGAGCCGAGTGCCCATGTGCCGCAGTGCAAGTGACGTGATGATCCTCGTGGCCCGTGCCGACCGCGCGGGCCACGGTCAGAGATGCAGGCGGCGCAATGGAAAGACTTATCGACAACTACCTGAACGCTGATGTCCTGGCCGAGGCCTTCCCCAAGGTTCTCCAAGGCTTCTCGGTGACGGTCTACGTCTCGCTCTTGATTATCTTGTTCGGGATAGCAACGGGGCTTGCCTTCGCCGTCCTGCGGTGCATGAACGTGAAGGCGATCAACGCCGCCATCGTCGCCTACGTCGACGTCTTTCGGACGCTCCCGCAGCTCGTCGTCATCATCTTCGTCTACTTCGGGCTGCCGTACGCGGGAATATCCCTGTCGCCCTTCGCCACGACCGTGCTCGCCCTCGGGGCGGTGCTGTCCGCCTTCGCAACGGAAATCTTCTATTCCGCGATCATGGCGCTGCCGCGCGGGCAGTGGGACGCCGCCAGTGCACTCGGGTTCGGGTACTTCCGCACGCTCTTCTCGATCATCCTCCCGCAGGCCGTCCGGCTCGCCATCCCACTGCTCACGAACAGGGCCATCGCCATCAGCAAGGGCACGGCCCTAGGTACGGCGGTCGCCCTCCCCGAGGCACTCGGCCAGGCGCAGAGCGTCACCGCCATCGTCGCCAACCCGTCTCCCCTGACTCTGGCGGCAGCCTTCTACCTGACCTTCTTCATCCCGCTCGTGGTGGCCAGCCGCTGGATCGAGCACCGATACGGTCATGGACACTGAGGTCGAGCATGGAACTGTTCCTTGAGAACTTCGCGAACTGGGACTCCTTGGAGCAGATCTATCCGCTGCTGCTCCAGGGACTTGAGCTTACGCTCCTGATCGCGGTGGTAGCGCTCCCTCTCGCCATCGCCGCGGGACTGGCGATCGGCGTGCTCTACAGCTTCGGCATACGGCCGCTGAACGCGTTCCTGCTCGTCTACATCGACGTGCTGCGCTCGTTCCCGGTCCTCGTGCTGCTGATCCTCATCTTCTACAGTCTCCCTTTCCTCGGGCTGAATCTCAGCGGCTTCTCCGCCGTGGTGCTCGCGATCGTGCTCAACAACTCGGGCTACTACGGAGAGATATTCCGGGCCGGCATCCTATCGGTCCCCAGGGGACAACGCGAGGCATCCCACGCTCTCGGCTTCAATGCCATCCAGACCGTGACCTTCATCATCCTGCCGCAGGCCATCCGGAACGTGCTCGCTCCACTGGCGAGTAACTCGCTTGAGCTCGTGAAGACGACGTCGATCGCGGCAATGGTGGCCTTGCCGGAACTCCTGCGCTCCGCCCGCGTGGCGCAGGAACAGACCTACAACCCGACGCCCCTCGCCGCCGCGGCGGTCATCTTCTTCGTCCTGCTCTGGCCGGCAGCTCGTTGGGTCGCCAGGCTCGAGCGCCGGATCCTGGCGACACGATGAGGAGGCCGGGAATGACGACCCTGATAACGGGAGGAACTGGTTTCGTAGGGCTGGCGCTGGCCGAGGCGCTCCGTCGCCGCGACGAGCGCGTGATTCTGCTGGCCACGGCCCCTCCGCGGGGCGAACTCTGGCAGCGCTTCGGCGACGAGGATGTCACTTTCGTGCGCGGCGACGTGATGGACCCAGTGATCGTGCGGGACGTCATGAACAACTTCGAGGTGGATCGTCTCGTGCATGCCGCAGCGATCACCCCGGATGCGGACCGCGAGAGGCGGGAGGCAGCCCGGATCTTCGACGTGAACGTGTCCGGCACGATGCATGTAGTCGCTCAGGCACTTCGCATGTCGGCCATGAGGCGGGTCATCGTGCTGAGTTCGGTCGCCGTCTACGGTTTTGCCGATCCCGGCCCCGGTGGGGCATACGACGAAGCGTCATCCGGCCCTGCCCCCGTGTCGCTCTATGGCATCTCCAAGCTGGCCGCCGAGCAGGGAGCGCTGCGCCTCGCAGCGCTCACGGGCGGGGTGGTCCACGTGGTCCGTCTCGGCCCTGTCTTTGGGCCGTGGGAATACGCCACCGGGCTCCGAGACAACCTCAGCCCGCATCGGCAGCTCCTGGATGCGGCGGTCCAGGGGAAGGAGGCCGTGTTGCCGCGCTCCATGCAGGCGGATTGGCTCTACTCCCGAGACGCGGGGGACGCATTGGCCGCGCTCACGACGAAAGAGGCGCTCGCCCATCCCGTTTACAACGTCGGCGGCTCGCGCATGAGCGATGCGGCGGAGTGGTGCCGCCTGCTGGACCGGCGCTTCCCCGGTTTCGCCTGGCGCGTCGCCGAGCCTGGTGAGGCGGCGACGGTCACGTACGGACTGCCTCGGGACCGCGCCCCACTCGCGGTGAACCGCCTCTGCTCCGAGATCGGGCCGTTTGCCTCCCGGAGCCTGGCGGACGCCGCTTTGGACATGATGGAATTTCTGGACGGTCAGGACCGTTCGGGGACGGGAGGAAACAGCAATGAGACGTCTTGAGGGAAAGGCCATCCTGATCACCGGGGCCTCGTCCGGTATCGGCCGGGCGATCGCGATGCGCTTCGCCCGGGAGGGGGCACGGCTCATGCTCGCGGACGTGACCGAGCAGGTCCGCGAGGGCGGGATTCCCACCCGTCAGAGTCTGGACGGGTACGAGTGCCACTTCATTCGCACCGACATCTCCAGCGAGGAGGACGCCCAGCGGGCCGTCGATGCCGTCGTATCCCGCTTCGGGCGCCTCGACGTCCTGGTCAACAACGCCGCCGTCGGGATCGGGACGCCTCTGCACGAGACGAGCCTCGCCGACTGGAACCGGGCGCTGGCGACCAACCTGACGGGCACGTTTCTCATGTCGCGGGCCGCCGTCCGGCAGATGCTCAGGCAGGAGTTCGTGAACGATGTGCGGGGGCGCATCGTCAACATCTCCTCGCAGCACGGCATGATTGCGTGTCCCGAGGATATCGCCTACGGCACCTCGAAAGCCGGCGTCGTGTACATGACGCGCCAGATCGCTGTCGACTATGCGTCGCACGGCGTCGTCTGCAACGCCGTGGCTCCCGGCAAGATCCTCACCGGGAAGACTGGGCGGGCCATCGAGCCGCGCTGGCTCGAATACTCCCGCGCCCGGACACCCATGTCGCGCCTTGGCCGCCCCGAGGACGTGGCGAGCGCGGCCCTGTTTCTGGCCAGTGACGAGGCCACGTACATCACCGGGGAAAACCTGCTCGTCGACGGCGGCTGGATGGCAGGCTGATTGGTGCTAAAAGGGAGCGACACATGAGCGAGAACAGGGCGAGCCGCGATGCACACACCCCCATGATCGAGATGATCGGGGTGAACAAGTACTACGGCGACTTCCAGGCCTTGAGGAACATCAGCCTCCGGATCGACATCGGGGAACGCGTGGTGGTGTGCGGCCCGTCCGGATCGGGCAAGTCGACCATGATCCGGTGCATCAACAGGCTCGAGGAGCATCAGGAGGGGCGTATCGTCGTGGACGGCGTCGAACTCAACAAGAGCACGAGGAACGTCAACGCGATCCGCCGGGAGGTCGGCATGGTGTTCCAGCACTTCAACCTGTTCCCGCACCTGACCGTGTTGCAGAACCTGATGATCGCCCCGATCAAGATCCGGAAGGTGCCGCGCAAGGAGGCGGAGGAGACGGCACGGTACTTCCTTGAGCGCGTCCGGATTTCCGACAAGGCGGACAAGTACCCGAGCCAGCTTTCGGGAGGCCAGCAGCAGCGCGTCGCGATCGCCCGAGCCTTGTGCATGAAGCCGCGCGTCATGCTGTTCGACGAGCCGACCTCGGCACTCGACCCGGAAATGATCAAGGAGGTGCTCGACGTGATGGTCGGACTCGCGAACGAGGGCATGACGATGGTCTGCGTCACCCATGAGATGGGCTTCGCCCGCACGGTGGCCGACCGGATCGTGTTCATGGACAGGGGCGAGGTCGTCGAGGAGGCTCCTCCCGCAACCTTCTTTGAGAGTCCCAAGTCCGACCGTGCCCAGGAATTCCTCAGTCAGATCCTGCATCGCTAGAGGCTCTGTCACGGGAACTGACGTGGAGCCGTAAAAGACCTGATGAGCAGCCTCATTCAAGCGGCAGCGGTTGCAGATTGCCATTGCTCCGCCGCCCCGGCTCTAAAGAGGCGCAACATCCGGCGCGAGATCAGATGCGCTGGAGATGGAAGGTGTTGTAGACGGTGCCATGAGCAGAGAGAAAGCGCTGAGCTGATCCAGGCGACTTGAAGCCCTGCATCTTGCGCTCCTGTCGTCGGATCACCTAGTGGGAGTTTTCTGCTCGATTGTTCCTATGCAAACCTTGCTCATGGTGTGCCGAGAGGCCAAGTTCCCGCCCGGCCGCGCTATAGGGCTGCAGCTTATGGTCACGAGGACGTTCGGAGCAAAGCCTTGCCTCTTGAGTAACTTGCATATGAGCTTCAGGGCAGCCGCTTTGTCTCGTCTGGATTGGGCGAGGACGTCGAGGATCTCGCCCTCGCGATCGACCGCTCGCCACAGGTACATGCGCCCACCCTGGATGGAAACCACCATCTCGTCCAAGTGCCAAGTGACCGTCGGCTTCGGCCGTAGCCGGTGCAGGTTGCGGGCGTATGCAGGCCCGAATTTCAAGCTTCCATGGCGACAGAGAGGCACGAAACGTCAGCAGTTTGCTTCGGGACAGCTTCTTTTGAAACAACACGGCGCCGGTTCTGCTTGCGCCATGGAGCTGGTCGGGTAGCAGCGGCGCATTTCTGCGCCGCCGCCCCCTAAGAACCGGACGTGCGGGTCACCCCGCATCCGGCTCAAGCCATTCTTCAGCACCACGGTTGTGGCACCGAACAACCTACGGACCGTTTCGCAATTCGGCGGCGGGCGAAGTAAGGGGTCCACACCGGATCAAATGGATTAGCCCTTCCCTGGATTTTGACGTGTCTCGAGATCGGGATCGTCATTGCGCGGAAGAGCCGACTGGCCTTCGTAGCAAAGTCCCAGGACCGGTGACCATCGACCCGGAAGTATCGGTTCCTCACCCACCGTGCTCCTTTCGTGGGATGGCGTCGGCTTGCCCACTTCCAGAGCATTTGCCAGATGTGCGAGTCTATCGATGAGAAGCTCGCTTTCGCCACGACGTGACGGTGATACATCGCCCATCCCCGGATGACTGGGTTCAGTTTCTGTATCAACGCCTCCTGCGTGACGCTCGCGTTGCCTTTGATGATCTCCCTGACCTTGTCGAGGAGCGCTTTAACACTCTTCTTTTCCGGCTTGATCAGTAGTTTGCCGTCGTACTTGCGCACGTTCTGGCCAAGGAAATCGAAACCGTCCGCAATGTTCGTGATCCGGGTCTTCTCTTCCGAGAGTTCCCGACGTCGAACGGCCAAGAACTGCCTGACCGCCGGAAGGACTTTGAATTCGAGCACATCTTTCGATGCGCCGGTCACAACAAAGTCATCGGCATAACGGACGACATTGAGCTGTGCCTTGCTGCGCGCGAGCTTCGACGATCCCACGCTTGCGTAAACTGCTGCCTCAAGCCCATCCAAAGCCCTGTTCGCGATCACAGGCGAGATAATCCCCCCTTGCGGGGTACCCGCCGACGTCTCGAACAGAGTTCCCTCATCCATATATCCGGCTTGAAGCCACCTTTGCAGGACCGCCTTGTCCATCGTTACGTGCTCCAGAAGCCAGGGGTGGCTGAAGCTGTCGAAACAGCCTCTGATGTCACCTTCCAGAATCCACTCTGGCGAAGCTCGCTTGGCCAGCGTGATGAAGCACTGCTCGATGGCGTCGGCTGTCGAGCGTTCGGGCCGGAATCCATAGGAATTCGGGTCTGCCAGTGTCTCTGCCACAGGGTCCAGAGCGAGCTTCCATAACGCCTGCATCGCCCGGCACCGCATACAGGGAATTCCCAGCGGACGCTTCTTGCCGTTACTCTTGGGAATGTAAACACGTCGCAGCGGCATCGCACGATAGCCGCGATGTCGAAGTGACCTCATCCCGTTCCATCTGGCCGCCGGGGATGACCATATCTTACCGTCCACCCCCGGCGTTCTCTTACCGCGGTTCTCCGTCACCCGTTTCACGGCCAACATCTTGCCGCTATGCGAGCGGGTCAGCAGACGTTGCAATGCTTGCACCTTGCCCCATCGGCCTTCCTGAGTTGCCTTGGCGATACGCACCTGAAGTCGTTTCACCTCTGCCTCAATGAGCGACCAGTTCGCCTGATCCCACATCTGAGCAGTGCGCGAGGACGCACCAGCCTCGCTCGCTTTCGCGCCGATCGCCGTCATCTGCCTTCCCTCGTGTAACGATTGGTCAAAGTTCTCTCGCCAGGAATGACCGAGCGGAAGTCTGCCCGCTTTCGCGTCAGGTGATGTTTCAGCCCGTATCCCGTCCATTACAGCCGGGCGTTCGCTTTTTCCGCATTCCTTTACCCACAGCGCCAACAGCATTCCTTGCGGTTTGCCTGCCGTTGCCGGCAGCTCTATGGGCTTACCCTGTTCCGCATGAGTCTCCGAGCGGGGCGGACCCTTCCTCTTCGCCGGCGGCTGATCGTCCATGGTGGCCCAGTATTCAAAGACCACGCCTCACCGCGTACCGTTTGGTTCAAGCCTGTCAGCACGTTTGGCTTGTCAAAGATCACGACGTTTATCGGAAGTTCACATACGTTGGTCGTATCCGCTCATCCCTTGCTCCTCTCCGCCTTCGTGCTGGCAGATTCCGCCTCGCCTCACCTACCGGATTTCCGGCGGCTACTTTGTCCCCAGAGCTTCATACCGAGCTGTTGCCGGCTCCGCATGTCTGGGTAGGGAACGGCTGATGGAGCAGCCGGTTTCTTCAGGCTATATCCCTCCTGTGAAACAGAAACTCACGCGACTTGCAGGTCGCACGAACACGTTCTTTGCGAGATCAATACCGGTGATATCAAGCGTCTGCATGGACGAGCCTCTTGGTGATGGTTGCGAATGAGGCCACCGTGGCAGCTAGGCGCTGCCGGAGGGGCGTCCACCCCATTGTGTCTGTACGCGAGGTACTGGCGGGGATCACCACCGTGTCGGATATGATCCGAGCTTTCCGGGGTAGAACTATTGCCAGCATCTGCTTGAGGCGATGGTGCGGCCCAAGGGTCGGATTTGCCCCGTCTGCGGCTATCTCCGCTCCATTGCACTGATCGGCCGAGAGAGCGGGAGTCGAGCACGCCTTGGGCTCTATCGATGCTTGAGAGCCCCTGCCGATTCTAATTAAGGCTTGTGACAGACCCCTTAAGAAGATTGTTCGACTGCGGATCGTCTGCGCGGTGAGGTTCGCTTTGGACCGTGCTCTTGCGTGAGCACCACTATCGCCTCATGGCCTTTTTGGACGCGGCGCGCGGCGAAAGCAAAAGCTACTGAGAGCGCCTCGTGCTCAGTAGCATGGGCCGACAGAGTCTGACCTTCCTGCAAGACCAAACAGAGGTCGTCTCGTATGTGGGTGACGACAATCCGTTCCATGCCCCATTGCTCCTGGCCTGATACTGCTCTGGCTAATTGATCTCACAGGACTCGCAATAGCCCATTCAAAATCTGGGTGGTAGCGGCGGAACGCCCCAAGCGGCGATCTGAGCCTCTCAGCGCCATGGGCCGTTAGCATACTTTAGAGCCGAAACTGCTCTCTCGAATGCATCACAGCCGCGGCAAGTAGGAGGAGAGCTGAATTGTTCCTCGCAAGAAATGCTCCGAGCGCCTGCGGTGGGTGCTCTGCTCGAAGAATAATTACAGTTCGGCAATCTGCCGTCGACACGCTGCTCGTGTCCTTCGCTCGTGTGCCCGCTCCGATTTCAGAAGACCTGAGCTTATCTGCATGGATCCTGGCTGGTCCCATTTCCCCAAGACAGATGATGGATGAAGCATTCCAGGGACAGCGGCAAGTGAAAACAGCAAACCAATGAAGACCTCTACGCGAAACGTTATCCAGGATACTACGGTTAACTGCATCCTGGCTCATACTCTTAGACCATCCGATCCAGTCCCAGGCGACATTTCTCGTGTGCTACATGCCGTCCGAACCCATCTCGGCATGCAGGTGGCATTCGTATCCGAGTTCGTCGCCGGTCGGCGGGTGTTCCGCTATGTTGACGGATCCGAAGGAGAGTTGCCGATCAGAGTTGGTGACTCCGATCCTCTCGATGAAAGCTATTGTCAGTATATTGTTGACGGACGCGTTCCACAGCTCCTCCCGGATCCATCGAAGCATCCCATCACTATGGCGATGCCAGTGACAGCGGCATTGCCGGTCGGCGGACATCTCAGCGTGCCCATCCGGCTCAAGGATGGCCGCCTCTACGGCACCTTCTGCTGTTTCAACTATACACCCGACTATTCCCTGAACGACCGCGACCTACGCACGATGCGGGCTTTTGCCGAGGTAACAGGGCATCTGCTCGACCGCGAGATCAGCGAGAGACAGGAGCGCGATGACATGATCGCGCGCATCAACTCAGTGATCGAGCAGGATCAGATTTCGATTGTGTACCAGCCTATCTATAAGCTGGATGGGAATGCGGTTGTTGGCTTTGAAGGGTTGGCGCGATTCCCGGATGCAAGATCTCGCCCTCCAAGCGAGTGGTTTGAGGAGGCTGCAGGGGTCGGATTGAGTGTTAACCTTGAGACAGCTGCCATAGACAAGGCTCTCGCTGCACTGCCATTGCTGCCGCCAGACATTTACTTATCTATCAATATCTCCCCAGCAGCACTTGTCAGTCGCGAGTTCACAGCGGTGCTTGACGGCGCCGCCAACCAAATTGTCATCGAAGTCACCGAACACGCGTCGATCTCCGACTATGCCGGACTGCGGCAGGTGATCGAGCCGCTTCGGCGGCGCGGCCTGAGGCTTGCGGTGGACGATGCCGGTGCCGGCTATGCCAGTCTGCGGCACATCCTCAGCCTAGAGCCGGATTTGATCAAGATGGATGCCAGCCTGACCCGAAATATCGACCGGGATCCCGCGCGGCGTGCGCTTGCCTCATCCCTGATTACGTTTGCCAAAGACATCGGAAGCCAAGTCCTTGCCGAGGGCATTGAGACAGATACAGAACTTGATGTGCTAAGGGACCTTGGAGTCACCTTCGGCCAAGGCTACTTCCTCGGGCGGCCGATGCCCTTCGATAATGCGGTTCAGCTGATCTCCTGATGACCAGAACCGACTTCTTGCCGCCAGCAGGCGGGGTCGCCTCAAGGATGGTTCTTCTTGGCGGAACCATCGAAAACAGTTCAGTCACGCGGTTCGGCATATGCCTTGGGTCAGCTCTCAAAGTGCAAAAATTTCGAAGGCCACCATTTTGACCGCCCGGTGATCCTCCTGTGCGTCCGGTGGCATCTGGCTTACATCCTGATCCTGCGCAATGCGAAAGAGACGCGGATCGCTCCCATGTGAGATGTCCAAACCCTTATCCCGAATGGACAGCTGAACTATTCTGATGATTCAATCGACTGTCTCGCGCCAGAAGATGTGATAGCCCCCGACATCAGTAACTCAGCGAGATACGACACGACATGAGACATCTTGTAGGGCTTGGGGAAAATCTTGGCCCCCTCGACGGCTGCATCCGCTTGGGCGAACTGGGTTCCATAGAGAACAGGCAAGCTGGGAAAGTGCTTGCGATACGCTTTCGCCACAGCCCATCCATCGACCCGACCAGGCATTCGGATGTCGGTGAACAGGACGTCGGGGGCTACGCCGCTCTGCAAGAGCTCAACCGCCTCGTCTCCGGTTGCGGTCGTGATGACGTTGAAGCCAGCCTCCTCCAGGTAAAATACAGCCAGATCCCGGATAGCTTCGTCATCCTCGACGACAAGGACCTTCGCGGTGACCGGTTCCCGGTGCTGATCCAGCATCTGGATAGCGGCGCGGGCATCCCGCCGGAACCGCTCCTTGAGCACCTCGGGCTCCAGTTGCCAGCCTCGTGCGGCATCCAAAACAGAGTAGAAGGCGCGGGCAACGGCCTCGACTTCATCCTCAGTCATAAACGTCCTCTTTAGACATCAACCGCATTCAGCTGAGCGGTGCTTGAGTATACTACCACCAGAATAGGTACTCATTCCGAAATGTGAAGACAGGGGGCCGTCGTGAGACAGTCCCCACACCCATGAAAGGTCCTGTTCTTGGAGTTTTTGTTAAGAGTCCGATCAAAAGCGCTCATTCAGTCCAATATAGCAACTTAGCTATATTGTCTGAGCTAAAAATGTTCCCGTGCGCTTCAATGCAGACCAAGGTTGGCTTGGGGAGAACGGCGAAAACCCTATTGTCTGTCATTGAGAGCCGTCGGACGCTTGTGAACGGTCGAGAGACTAACAACCTGTCAATCATCCAACCTTAGTGATCTGACAAATCCTTTTTGCCTCATCCCCGTTGCTGACACGGCGAGCAGGCTATGGCTTCAACCGGGAGACGCAGCCCCGCTACTGATATGGATCATCCCAGAAACCATCGCGCCAACCGATTTCTTGCCGCATTGGCCCCTGAGGATTTTGCTTGTCTTGAGCCATACCTTGAGATCGTGAACTTGCCGAAAGGCGCAGTGCTCTACGAGTCCGGCGAGCCCATCCGCTATACCTATTTTCCACACGATGCCATCGTGTCGCTTGTCGAGACCATGAAGGACGGTCGTCTGGTTGAAGTGACGATGTTTGGACGCGAGGGGCTGTTTGGTCTTCTGAGCGCATTCGTCAGCCGTGAAGCCCTCGGACGCTATGTGGTGCAGACCCCCGGCACCGCCTCGCGGATTGCCGTGGAGCGGATGCATGAGGCAATCCGGACGTATCACAGCCTTCAGCGGCTTGTTTCGTCCTATACCGAGGCGCTGCTCGCCCAAGCCTTCCATACGGTGGCTTGCAATACTGTTCACTCGGTTGAGGCTCGCTGCTGCCGCTGGATCCTCAGCACCCATGACCGAATAGATCAGGCGACTGTGCCTCTCACCCATGAGACTCTGGCCGACATGCTCGGCGTTCAACGCTCAACGGTCAGCACGATTTTGCGTACCCTGCAAACCAGCGGTCTGATCGTTCAGCGCCGAGGGAATGTTGTCGTGACTAATCGTGTGGGTCTCGAACAGGCCGCATGTGAGTGCTATGGCAAGATCCGTTCCCGTTATGAGAAGCTGCTGCCAGGCACCTATGCTCGTCTAGGAATTTGCCGTTAACGACCAGTACTGCTCTGTATACGGCAATGGGGGACTCGACGTGCGACAGGAATTTGGAGTTAGCACGGACCATCCTTTTGGCTATGCCCTTCGACAACGCTGTTCATCCGTTCCACTGACGACTGGAACCGAACTTCTTGCCGGCGACGGGTGTGGCCGACTCAAGGATGGTTCTGTCTTGGTTTGACAGGCCTGACGCTGCCCTGCCCGTCGAGCGTGGATAGAAACTCCACGCCGGCCTGCTCCAAAGTGCTGCGCACGGCCGCCAGCATGCGCATATCATGGCTCTGCGCCTCTTCGATGCGACGGACCGTTGAGAGGGAGACTCCAGCAGCTTCGGCGAGTTCGCGAGCAGACCACCCGACGATCGCTCGGGCAGCCCGAACCTGCCACGGCCAGATCGGGGTTTGAGCCTGGGATCCGGACATATCATCAAGCGCGAGCATCGGGTTTCCGTCAGGCGCAATCGGCGCTTCTCGTAGTCTCTGGCACGATCCAACCCAGCTTCGGACCGTGCCATCATCCGCACGAACAGGCACAATCCGGATCTCGAACCACTGGTATGCTCCGCTCGTGTCCCGCACCCGGCAGTCGAACGAGGTGCCGGAGCGCTCGTCAATCACTCGCTGCATGCTGTCCCGGGCCCGCTCGCGATCCGCCGGATGAACCGCCTTCAGCCAGCCCCAGTTTCGCACCTGCTCTGGCGTTTGGCCGGTAAACTCGCGCCAGCCGGGCATATCCGTCACCTGGCCATCCGGACCGGCTGACCAGGCAATGTCCCCTGCGACTTGCATCAGGGCGCGGCGTTGGGCCTCAAGGTCTCGCAGGGTCCGTCTTGTTTCCTGGTGGGCAAGTCTCTCCTCTTCATGGCGAGCCTCCGCCGCTTTCTGCGAGCTGATGTCAAACGTGATGCCAACAACACGGGTGGATCCCTGACGGGCGTTCCGCAGCACTTGCGCATGGGCACGAATCCACTGAATGCCGCCGTCGGGCCGGAGAAGCCGACATTGCACCAGAAGCGGTTCGCCTGATGTCTTGGCGGCCTGCAGTGCCCTCATTGCCACTGGACGATCTTCCGGATGCATGCGGGCCCACAAGTCTTCGATCGGGCCAGATCCCAG
>NZ_JBQWEL010000026.1:0-65727 GCF_052658925.1 Microvirga medicaginis
GCCAGCCCGGTGCAGGGCACGGTGACGGCAGTTGCCGCTCCGGACCCGGACGGAGCCGGCGCCGGCACCGCCACTGCAGGTGTGGTGAAGCTGGCCGTTCCCAGCTTCAAGGAAGGGGACAAGATCCAGTTCCGTTCCGGCGACGGCGCGGTCCAGGAATACACCCTCACCGCGACCGATACGGACATGGCGTCGCTGGTGACCAGCCTCACCAGCGATTTCGGTTCGGCGGACCTGACGTTTAGCGCGGGTGCTGGTGCCGATGCCGGCAAGCTGATCCTGACGGGTAATGCGGACGGCTCGAACGCCGTGACCCTGAGCTATGTGCCGGGCACCACTGGCCGGGCTCTGGCCACGATCGACGACGCGATCGCGAAGGTGACCGAGGGTTCGGCGATGCTGGGTGCCAACAAGGCCCTGCTCGAGACCCAGGAGGAGTTCATCAGCGTGCTCTCCGACTCGCTGACCGCCGGCGTCAGCACCTTCGTCGATGCCGACATGAACGAGGCCTCGACCCGCAACCAGGCGCTGCAGACCCAGCAGCAGCTCGGCGTGCAGGCGCTCTCCATGGCCAACCAGAACAGCTCGATGATCCTGCGTCTCTTCCAGTAAGAGCCGCATGACTTAAGCAAACCAGGGCCCCGCCTTATTCAAGGCGGGGCTCTTCTTGTGGTAAAATCTTGACTCTCGCGCCTTCAAGATCCGAACATGCCCTTGATTGTGCGTGCCAAACCACCCAGACCGATCTTCGCCATCCAGATCTCGAATGTGCTCGGATTGCCGGAGTTAGTGGCTTGGCCGCGGCTTTTCAGCCAGGTGCGTCGGCTCGTCGGGAGCTGCGCCATGTCGACATCCTTATAGCCGTGCGGCGGTGCGTAGGGCGCGGCATGTCCCGGATGGCTGACATACTGGGCTTCGCCCGGATCCATTACGAACCCCGGATCACGCTTGCTCGGGGCTTGGGACGCTCTCCGATAGATACGATTTCCATAGAACACGGTGCCCAGATACTGACCGTCGATGCGGACAATGTCGTTGTCGCTCCAGGGGAACCAGCCGATCCAGTTTCCTTTTTTGTCGAACAAGTAACGGTCGGTCTCCGAAAGGCGGAAGGCAATCCATTCGCCCGTTGACGAGAAATAGTATTTTGCCCCTGGCGTGGCTTCCTCGCTTTTCGGGCTACGCGCGGGTTTGACGCGCGGAGCTTCGGGGGCAGGAGCCTCCTGAGCATCCTTACTCTCCACCGGTCCAGTGGGAATGGATGAAAGCGGCGGCCGTTTTCCATCATCCTTGGGATTGAGCGGCAGGAGTGAGTGGGTCGATACCCAGCCGATCTCCCGATGCTCCGGAACGACATAGGCGCGACCGCCTTCGAGTTTTTCGATACGACAGGCAAATGTTCTTTTGTCGCCAGGCGGGCGGTACAGAGCAGTCGCTCCGACGTGCAATTCGTCGTCTTCCGCACCGTTTGACGATGGAGCTTCAAGGGAGCGTTCAGCTGCCGAACCAACCTCCACGGCGCTCTGATTGGCTGCTTTCGAGCGTTCAACGGCGGCAACGACGAGCCGGGCGACTTCGCGGTGGCGGTTGGTGACTGGCTTTGCTTCCGATCTTGCCCGCTCCGGATACCAATTGCCGCCGATATTGGCGAGCACCTCTGCCACGAGTTTGATTTCTTCTTCCGTCAATTCGCATTCCCCCACAGCGAATCAAGTCTATCGCGTCTCTTCCGGAGCCCGGCAGGCTTGTTGTTTGATCTATTGTCCCGATGATCCCGGCTTCGGCAGGGAGAGCGTTTGGGTGGACACCCAGCCTATCTCCCGTTGCGCCGGGACGAGATAGGCGCGACCGTGTTCCATTTTTTCAATCAAGCAGGTGATCGCTCTCTTCTCACCCGGCGGGCGGTAGACGACGGCTGCACCGACGTACAGCTGGTCGTCTCCCGCGAAGTTGAAGGCATTGGCCTCATCGAGATTTTCTGAAGGCGAGCCGTCCATCGATCCGGCATCCCGATCTGCGCCACTGCGTTTCTCAAGTTCGGACAGGATGAGCTGGGCGACGATGCGATGGCGCTTGCTGATCGTTCGAAGTGCGGGACGTGTGCGCTCCGGGTACCAGTTGCTGCCCACCTTCGCGAGCAACTCGGCGACGGCTTCTACTTTGTCTTCGCTCATACCTGTGAGAGCCCTGCTGATGGAAACATCACACGAATTGGGCATCCAATCTATAAGCTCAAGCTGTGTCGAGGCTGACTTCCAGAATTGAGAATTTCAGGACGTGGACAAAGGTCAAATAACGCGTTGAACATCATTGCGTGTTCTGTTGGGCGGAAAGGCGTTGTTGCCGTCAGCCCTGACAGTGGGGCCCAGGCGGAAATGCCCTCCCGGGGCATGCTGGAGGCCGCTTTGTCCTCTTAACCGTTCGCCTGCGAAATTACCCGCGTCAGGCTTCCCGTCGCGGGAAAGAGAGGGATAAGGCAGGCCTGCAGGGCATGATAGAGATCCGGTTTTCCCGTGAACAGAGTGCTCGCCGGCTGCAGGTCTTCGGAGAGTTCCGGATGCCAGCCGCCTCGCTCATGATCGATCAGGTGACGATCCGCAAAACCCCATAGGTGCCGATACCACGCCTCGTGAAACTCGCTGGGACTATGCTCGATGAGAAAGGCCGCCGCGCCGATGGCTTCGGCGCAGGGCCACCAGAGTTTCTGCGGCAGGCGCGGCCGGTCGTCCCAGTCAAGCGCGTAGAAGAAACCGCCCCTGTCGCGGTCCCAGCCGAGCTCAATGGATTGCCGGAATAATTCACGGGCAGCGTCTGGCATCCAGTCATGATGCTTGCCGCCGAGAACCCAGAGCTGAAGCAGAAGCCGTGCCCATTCGAGCCAATGGCCAGGCGTCGTGCCGTAGGGACGAAACACATCGTAGCCGCGGTAATCGCGGTCCAGAGCCCAATCCGCATTGAAGTGCTCAGCCACCCGGTACCCGAGCGATGCGGCATGACGGCCGATGATGAGGCTCGCGATGCGCTCAGCCTTATCGAGATAGGATTTCTCGCCCGTCGCCTCGAAAGCCGCCATCAAGGCTTCCGTCAGATGCATGTTGGAGTTCTGACCGCGATAGGAGCTGATCGGCGACCAGTCCCGTGCGAACTCCTCGGCGACCGCGCCGTGCTGCTCTTCCCAGAAGCGATTTTCGAGAACCTGCGTGATGTCTGCGAGAAGCCGATCGGCGAGCGGATGCCCGACAACTTTCGCACTGGAGGCCGCAAGCAGCACGAAGGCATGCCCGTAGGCCTGCTTCGTATCGTCCTTCGGTCCATCGTTGTCCAGCGACCAGACATATCCTCCCTTCTCGGAATCCCGGTGGTGGTCCCAAAGATAGGTCATGCCGTGATCGACGATCGTCTCGCATCCGGGGCGGCCGAGCAGGACACCGATGGAGAAGCAATGCACCATGCGGGTGGTGTTGTGGATCTGGCGAACGGGATTGCCGCCATTCATGGCGTGTCCCTCGCTGTCGAGATCAAAGAATCCCCCCGCCGGATCGATGCTGCGATACTGGAAGAAATCGAACAGGCTGTTGGCCTGGTCGGCAAGCCACTGGCGGTGGAACGGACGTGTGCGCCAGCTCGCGCCGGTCGCGGGAAGAGGAGGGGAGGGCATCTGCATGATAGTATCTGACCTCTGTTTAAGCGCGCTCTGCCATGAAGCGGGTGACTTCGTCCCATGCCGGCGGATTGGCGCCTCGCCGTGTGCAGACGATAGCCGCCGCTGCCGCCGCGAAATCGAGAGCTGCCGTGACTTGCGTCTCACTGAGTTCGGCAATGCCCTGCGATGTCAGCAAGCCATTCGCATCGAACCAGGAGAGCAGACCGGCATGGAAGGTATCTCCTGCGCCAACGGTGTCGACCACATCCACGCGAGGCGCAGCACGCTCGATGACGGATTCGCCGAAAATGGCCAGCGGACCCGCCGCTCCACGCGTTACGATCACGAGCTTCGGACCACGCTGAAGCCAGGCCCGAGCAGCCGCGACGAGGCTCTGACCCGGATTGAGCAGTTCGATATCCTCGTCGCTGGCCTTGACGATGTTGGCATAGGCAAGAAGCCGCTCGAAACGCTCTCGATAAATTTGCAGGTCGCCGACCACGCGAGGGCGGACATTGGGGTCGAGCGAGATCACGCGCGATCCGGCTTCACGGCGCAGCAGGGTTTCGATGGCGCTGGCGATGGGCTCGACGCCAAGCGCATAGGATGCAGCCGCAATGGCATTGATGTCGGAGGGCAGGTGCGACGGCAGGGCCTCCGGTCTGAGCGCGCGGTCCGCACTGTCCGGGGCGTAAAAGGAATATTGCGGCTGTCCCGAAGCACTGGTTGCAACGACGCTGAGCGTCGTCGGGTTCGGACAGCGCTGCAGATAGGATGCGCTCACGCCCGCCTCCGCGAGCTTGCCCGCCAGAAAGACGCCGAATGCATCTTCCGACAGGGTGGACAGGAAGGCGGCAGGGCGGCCCAGGCGGCCGATGCCGATCGCAACGTTGAAGGGGGATCCGCCCGCCACGGCCTCCGCCGCGAGGCCGGTCTGAGAGGGGCCTCCGATAAACAGGTCGATCAGGGCTTCGCCACAGACCAGGATCATTCTAGCTTCCCCATAGGAAAGCGGCGTCGGAACCTCCGACGCCGCACGATCAAGCACGCAAGGCTCAGGAGCGGGGTGCGGACCAGCCCTGATACTGATTGACGTTGTCGCGCGTGATCAGTTTCGAGGGCATTAACGTCACCGTGTTCTCAGGCTTCTTGCCGTTCATGGCATCGTTGCCCAGTTTGACGGCCAACTGCGCCATCGCATAGGGGTCCTGGCTCGATGAGGCCTGGATCATGGGGCTGCCGGGATCCTTCAACGCAGCCTCGATATCCGGTGCGCCATCGACCGAGGTGATGATGATGTTGCTGCGGTTGAGCTGTTTCGCGGCGAGATTCGTGCCGATGGCCTGAGGATCGTTGATCGCGAAAACCGCGTTGATGTCCGGGAAGCGGGTGAGGTGGCTCTGCATCACCTGAAGACCGCCTTCACGGGAGCCCTTGGCATCCTGATCGTCCGAGAGAACCTTGAGGCCGGTGTTCTTCGCGAACACTTCCTTGCAGCCTTTCACCCGGTCGATGACCGCCGAGACCTGGGGGCCGTTCTGAATGATGACGTTGCCTTTGCCCTGAAGCTTGTCGACGATGTATTGGCAGGCGATCTGTCCGGCCTGGACATTGTCGGTGGTCACCGTCAGATCTGCGCCTTTGGCCGCCGTGTCCACGGCGACGACCATGATGCCGGCGGCCTGCGCCTTCTTGATCGCAGGCTCCAGCGCATTCGGATCGCCCGGATTGAGGAGGATCATATCGACGCCGGCCGCGATGAAGTTGTCGATCTGGGTGAACTGCTTGTTGAGATCGTAATCGTAGCCGACCGCCGTCACCTTGACGTTCGGGTTGATCTTCTTCGCCTCGGCTTCCGCACCGCGGGCGAGCGCCACGAAGAACGGATTGCCCATGGAGCCGAGCGAGATGCCGATGGATTTCAGCTCCTTGGCTTCGGCGGAGCCGGCCATGAGGGCCGCGGCGGCAACGGCCGCGAGAAGAATGCGCTTCATATGTGTTCCTCCACGTCGTTTCGGTCTTTGTTGCGCCGCGTCGGCCCGACCAGCTCCGAACGCGGTATTCCTGCGGCACATATTTTCAAGTGCGCGCGGAGCCTTTCAGGCGATAGCGGTCGAGAGCCACCGCACCGATGATGACGAGACCCTTGATGATGAACTGCCAGATGTCGGAGACGCCGACGAGAATGAGACCGTTCGACAGGACCGCGATGATGAGCGCGCCGATGAGCGTACCCCAGATCGAGCCGATGCCGCCGACGAAGCTCGTGCCGCCGAGGATGACGGCGGCGATGGCGTCGAGTTCGTAGGACTGCCCGAGTTGCAGGCCGTTGGCTGCGTAAAGGCGTGCTGCCGACATCACGCCGCCGAGGCCGCTGGTGAGGCCGGAAATGCAATAGACGAAGAGAAGCACGGCCCAGACCTTGATGCCGGTCAGACGCGCTGCGTCCGGATTGCCGCCGACGGCGTAGATATGAACGCCAAGCACCGTGCGGCGCAGGATGAACCAGGACACCAGCACGACCACGATGGCGATCACCACCAGCCAGGGAATGCCGAAAAGATAGCCGTTGCCGATGAAGGCGAAGGGAAGTTCAGGGTTGAACTGCGTGGTGTCGTTGCCGAGCAGGCGCGCGAAACCGCGCACGGCGGTCAACGAGCCGAGCGTCACGATGAAGGGCGGGAGCCGTCCAAAGGCGATGAGGGCCCCGTTGATGAATCCCAAGGCAAGACCCATCAGCAGAGCGGCCGGGATGCCCAGCATGCCCCAGTCGGGGATCTTCGATCCCAGAACCGCAACCATCGCGGCAGCGGCAAGGATCGAGCCGACCGACAGATCGATGCCGCCGGTGAGAATGACGAAGGTCATGCCGGCCGCAAGCACGGTATTGATCGAGGCTTGCTGCGCCACGATGGAGAGATTCTGGAAGCTCAGGAAACGACCCGACATGAGCTCGAAGACGATGCCGAGAATGATGAGCACCGGCAGCATGCCGATGGCCTGCAGGGTGGATCGCCATGCAAGGCGTCGCTGCAGGCTCCGCGTACCTGAATCGACGACAGCCGCTCCTGAAGTCTGGAGAGATGCGCTGGTCTCGTTAGGAGATGTCATGCGGCGGCTTCCTCTACCCCCGTCGCGATGGCGACGATGTTTTCCTGCGTGATCGGCGGATGACCCGCCCCACCGACCTCACCGGCGATCCTTCCTTCGCGCATCACCAAGACGCGGTCGCAGATACCCACGATTTCCGGAAGTTCGCTGGAGATGACGATGACGCCGACGCCACCGCGCACGAGTTCGTCGATCAGCCGATAGATCTCGGATTTCGCGCCGATGTCGACGCCGCGCGTCGGCTCATCGAGAATGAGCACCCGGGGCTTGGTTTCGAGCAGGCGCGAGAGCAGAACTTTCTGCTGATTGCCGCCGGATAGGCTGCCGACGGGGACTATATCTCCCGCAACACGGATCCCGAGAGCTTTGATGGCAGAAGCTGCCCGTGCCTTGGCCTTTTTGAGATTCAGCACTTTTCCGGCACGTGAATCCCGCCCCAGCACGTTCAGATTGACGTTCTCGCGCACAGTCATGTCAAGGAAGAGGCCAAGGTGCTTCCTGTCCTCGGTCAGATAGACGATGCCAGATTCGATCGCATCCTCGGGGCGATGGATCGCGAGAGGCTTTCCCTGAAGGGTGATCTCGCCGCTGGTTCGGCGGTCGGCTCCGTAAATGAGGCGGGCAAGCTCGGTGCGCCCGGCCCCGACGAGCCCCGCAATTCCGAGCGTCTCGCCCAGATGAAGATCGAAGGAGCACGCGTGTACGCGCTGGCCATCTCCGACATTGCGGACGGAGAAGATCACCGGACCCCTGCTGCCTTTCGCATCATGGTCTTTCTTGTAGAAGGAGGACAGATCGCGGCCAACCATCATGCGGACCAGACGCTCAGCCGAGATCTCATCGCGTTCGAGCGTGCCGACATAGGTTCCATCCCGCAGCACCGAAACGCGGTCAGCGAGTTCATAGACCTCTGCCATGCGGTGGCTGATATAGATGATGGCCATGCCTTCCGCCCGAAGCTGCCGCACGAGCGCGAACAGGGCTTCCGTCTCTCGGGACGAGAGGGACGTGGTCGGCTCGTCCATGATCAGGATGCGGGCATTGGCGATGAGCGCGCGGGCAATCTCCACCAGCTGCCGTTCGGCCATCGACAATTCGCTGACCTTCGTCGAGGGACCGAATGTCACCCCCAGCTTGGCGAGCACGGTGCGGCAGGCATTCTCCATCGAGCCGCGGTCGATCATGGGGCCGCTGCGATGCTCGCGTCCCAGCAGCATGTTCTCGGCAACCGACAGGTTCGGGGCGAGGGAGAGTTCCTGATAGATCGTCGAGATGCCGTGATGGAGGGCGGCGAGGGGAGAGTGGATGTGCACCGGCTTGCCGTCGATGCGGATCTCTCCGCCGCTATCGGCATGATAGGCCCCTGAGAGAATCTTCATCAGGGTCGATTTGCCGGCTCCGTTCTCGCCCATGAGGGCATGGATCTCACCGGGGTAGATCGTGAGCGACACATCGGAGAGGGCTCGCACGCCGGGGAAGGTTTTCGAGATCCCCGACATTTCGAGGATCGGAGATGATCCTGTCATAGATCCTCCCTGGGCAGCATCCCGCCAGTGTGGGCGACGGGAGTTTCATCTGGAAGGAGAGAGGCGTCGGAAGGCCGCTCATGGACAGCAAGGAGCACGCCGTTCCCGGCTGCGCCAGGAGCGGCTGCGGTGGAATATGGGGATGTGACGACAGAGCCCCGGTCCACGGTTCTTTCCTCCCTGACGTCCTCGGCTTGATGATGAGGCGGTTTGTTCGTTCAGGATGAAAAAAGATTAGGGCCGCTCAAATCACTTTCAATCGCCGCCCGTCAGGGCGTGTTTGAACTCCGGCTTGAGGGCACGATAGAGGCGACGGAAGCTCGCGATCTGTGGGCGATAGAGTTCCACGAGGTGAGATTCCGGTTCGATCGTCTCAAGCACTGCAGGCGCTGAGCAGACAGCCTCCGGGGGCTCCCCGGTTGCTGCCAGTCGCGCCAGCCGCGCGGCGCCGAAGGCAGGCCCTTTGTCGCCGCCTTCATAGCGGACAAGGGGGATGTTCAGGACATTGGCGAGAATGCGTGTCCAGAAGACACTGCGGGATCCGCCGCCGATCAGGCCTACGTAAGAGAGTTGCGTGCCTGCGTGCTCGAGGCACGCCTTGGCATCGGCGAAACTGAAGGCGACACCTTCCAGAACGGCCTGGACCAGATCCGCCTGTTGCGTCTCGGGAGAAAGTCCGAAGAAGACGCCGCGCGCATAGGCGTCGTTGTGGGGCGTGCGCTCTCCTGCGAGATAGGGCAGGAAGAGCATGGAGGATGGCTTGCGGTAGACCTCTTCGGTCTGCCGCAGAAGGTCGGCGATATCCGTCTTGAGCAGTCCCGCCGCCCAGGCAAGGCAGCTTGCTCCATTGAGCATCGCCGCCATCTGGAACCAGCGATCGGGAAGAGCATGGCAGAAGGAATGCACCAGGGCCTCGGGTGCGGGGCTGAATGCCCTCGTCGTGACGAAGAGTTGGCCCGACGTCCCGAGCGAGATGAAGGCCGCCCCGTCCTCGATGGCCCCCAGCCCGACCGCGCCCGCCGCCACGTCGCCCCCGCCACCGGCGACGACGATCTCGCCGCTCAAGCCCCATTCCCTCACCAGGTCCGGGCGCAAGCTGCCGGAGGGGTCAGATCCCTCGAGCAATGCGGGCATGTAGGAGCGATCCAGCCCTGTTGCCGCGAGTGCCCCGTCGGACCAGGATCGCGCGGCCTCGTCCAGCCACCAGGTGCCTGCCGCATCCGACATGTCGGTTGCGAGGCGGCCTGTCAGTTTCAGCCGGATGTAATCCTTCGGCAGAAGAATCTTGCGGGCAGTCCGAAAGGTCTCCGGCTCATGCCGCTGAAGCCAGAGGAGCTTCGGAGCCGTGAGGCCGGGCATCGGGAGCACACCCATCGCTCGGGAAAGGTCGGGGTACTTGCTCTGAAGCTCTTCCGCCTCCTGGAGAGAGCGGCCGTCGTTCCAGAGAATGGCCGGACGCAGGGGCTGATCATTGTCACCGAGCAGGACGGCGCCGTGCATCTGTCCCGAAAGTCCGATCCCCTTGATGTCCGAGAAGGCTTCCGGAGCCCGGCGACGCAGGTGCGAGGTGGCGGCCTGGACTGCTTGCCACCATCCTTCGGGATCCTGCTCGGACCAGAGATCGCGTGGGCGGGAGATCGCAAGAGGGATCTCCGCCTCGGCGATGGCAAGCTGGCGCTCATCGACGAGGATCGCCTTGACCGCCGAAGTGCCGATATCGATGCCGAGATAGTGGGACACGCCTGCGCTCCATGAAGGCCGTCAATAATGCTGACCCGGCTTGTCTGCGACCCATACTTTAATTTCGCATTGCGATCAAAAAAGTACAGATCGGGTGCAGTTATGGCTGTAGTCGGCAATAGATCGGCATCGTAGGCTTCCGATCACATCCTTCGTTGAGGGAGAAGGAGGTCGGCACCTCATGGCGGATTCAGGTCTAACACCGAGCTACGATTTCATCATCGCTGGCGGAGGCTCCTCTGGATGCGTGGCGGCCACGCGGCTCGTTCGCGACTTCGGCTATCGCGTGCTTCTGATCGAGCGAGGACGGGCTAAGACGACCTCCATCATGCGCATGCCGGCGGGCTACATGAAATATCTCGCCCGGGATGACTTCCTCGAGATGCACCAGACCGAGCCCCAACAACGTCTCGGCGGACGGGCGCCCATTGTGCCTCAGGCCAAGGTTCTCGGCGGTGGCAGCGCCGTGAACGCGATGGTCTATATGCGCGGTCAGCGGGAGGACTACGACGGATGGGCGGCCTATCTCGGAGAGGGGTCCGGCTGGTCATACGCCGATGTGTTGCCTCACTTCAAAGCGCTGGAGCGGAACACCAAGTTCAACAATGCCTATCATGGTATAGACGGAGACCTGTTGGTCTCCGATCCGGGCAGCCTGTGCGACATGACCGAGGATTACATCCTCGCGGCACAAGGGCTGGGCCATCCCTATAACCCGGACTTCAACGGCGAACGCCAAGCCGGCGTCGGCGTGATGCAGCATACGATGGGCCGTGCGGCCAACGGGCGGATGGTGCGCTGCGACGCCGTATCGGCGTTCCTGTCCCAGGTCATGGCCGATCCGCGCCTGACCGTCGTCACCGACGCCCTGGTGACGAAAATCCTGATCGAGTCCGGTCGCGCCACCGGCGTGGAATACAGCATCAACGGCGATCGGGTGCGCGCCTATGCGGACCGCGAAGTGCTGGTGGCGACCGGAACGTACAACACCGCGAAGCTGCTCATGCTGTCGGGCCTCGGTCCGGCCAACGATCTCAGGGAGCATGGTGTCCGAGTCGCGGCCGACCTCCCTGGGGTGGGGGCCAATCTGCAGGATCATCACGAGGTGCCGCTGATCGCGTCCACCACGCGGCCGAGCGGATATTTCGGTCAGGACAAAGGCTGGCGCATGGTGCGCAACGGCCTGCAGTATATTCTGTTCGGCACCGGGCCGGTCACGACGACCGGGATCGAAGCCTGCCTGTTCTACGATCCGGATGGCGGCGAGCGCCCAACCATTCAACTGTATTGCGCACCCATCGTTTATCTCGACCGGGACGTATCGAGCGCCAAGCCGACCTATGGCGTGACGCTGACCTCATGCCTGCTGCGGCCGAAAGCGCGAGGAAGCGTGCGGCTGCGCTCCTCAAATCCTGCGGACAAGCCTGTCGTCGATGCGAATTTCTTCGGCCATTCAGACGATCTGCGCCTAACGCTGGCCTCGCTCCGACATGCCCGAAAACTGCTGGCGACAAAACCGATCGGTCCGAAGATTGCGCAGGAACTGCTGCCGGGGGCCGATGTCGAAAGCGATGACGCTCTTATCCAGTACTGCGGGAAAACGGTCAAAACCAATTACCACCCTTCCGGTACGGCCCGAATGGGCCCCGATGACGACCCGATGGCCGTGCTCGACAACAGAATGCGGGTTCGCGGCATTGATGCCCTGCGCGTGATAGACTGCTCTGCTATACCGTTCATTCCATCCGCGAATACCAATGCGGCAGCATTGATGCTTGGGCATCGTGCGGCTGAGTTCGTGGCGACCTCGAATAACCAGCTTGCCGAGGATCGACACTACGAAACCTTATCCTAAAACTAAGACTGGCTCCTGAAGCTTGCGACAAGCCGACGTATTCGGCTCAACCGGACAACCGCGGATCCGTCAAAGGAGACGTGGAACGATAACCGCCAAAGAGCGGACATAAGAGGAAACGGCCTGCTGTACCTATGGAGGGCGGCAAGAATGGAACGCAAATCAGTCCCTGTGTACGAGGTTATTGTCTTTCCGCCATCCGCATCGTTCCGATGGAACGTTCATGATTATCCCCACCACCTGGCGAAGTGGCATTACCACGTAGAATATGAGCTCCACCTGATCCAGAATTCTTCCGGCACCATGATGATCGGCGATTATGTCGGTCCCTTCGAGCCCGAGTGCCTTGTCCTGACAGGCCCGAATTTGCCTCACAACTGGTTGAGCGACACCGGCAACCTGACCATTCCAGATCGGGACATGCTGATTCAGTTCAGCCCCGAATGTGCCGACCGCATCTGCACGAATTTTCCCGAGTTCGAGGAGGTGCAGCGGTTTCTGTCGGAGGCCGCATTCGGCCTGTTGTTTTCGGGAGAGACGGCCCGAAAGGGGGCTTCTCTGCTCCGGCAGGTCGGCCGCGCCCAAGGGGCCCAGCGCATGATCCTGTTCCTGGAACTCCTGGCGACCCTGGCCAGGAACCCTTCGGAGCGGAAAACGCTCTCTCACCGCGCTCCCGCCGCAACCATACCGTCGCGCCCGTCAGAGAAGGCGGAGCGCGCCATCAACTACATCCACAACAACTACTTCTCCGATATCCATCTGACGACCGTTGCTCAGCTTTGCGGCATGGAGCCGAGCGCCTTCTCCCGCTTCTTCAAGAAACAGACCGGTCATACCTTTGCAAAATACGTCAACCAGACGCGCATCTATTCGGCCTGTACGCTGCTCGCCCACACGGATCGATCCGTGACCGAGATCTGCTTCGATGTCGGCTTCAACAATATCGCGAATTTCAACCGCCAGTTCGTGAAGTTCTGCGATCAGACTCCGTCTGCGTACCGGCGAACGGCGCGTCGATGCACGACGCCTGCTCCGGCCTCGATCCAGGACAGCATTTTTATGCCCGTCAGATACGGATCCAACGCCTCTCTGGACAAAAAAGTACAGATCCCGATGAACAGAGGCGTGGAAGCCTTGGCTGGCGCTCAATAGATTTTCTGCAGAGGCCGCGCGGGACATGCGTGCGACTTCCGAGAGGCAAATTCAGAAGAACATGTTCTGATTTGCTCGCCTCGCCTGACAAAACAATACGGCTCGCCCCCGAAGGAGGGGCGTCGCATCTTTGATCTCGAGGGTAACGACCGCAGGTCTTCCTTGAGAAGGAGTTCGGGAGGGAAAACGCGATGTATCACTTCAAAAGCCTGATAGCTTCGACACTCACGGCGGCATTGCTCTCAAGCACGCCGGCATTCGCCGATTTCTGGTCGGATGCGGCGAAAGGAATGGAGGGCACGACCATTCGAGGCATCTCCGAGAGCACGCCTCCGTCCAACTATGCCAAGGATGTGCTGGGTCCTGCCTTCACGAAGGCGACCGGCATCAAGGTCGAGTTCGAGGCGACATCCTGGGATCAGATGTACGATAAGGCGATCAAGGACATGGAGGCCAATACCGGCATCTACGACTTCGTCTATATCGAGCAGGACATCATCTACAGCTATCTCGCCCGCAACTTCCTGGTTGATCTCACGCAAGCGCTGAACGAGAACCCCAATCTCAAGTCGCCGACCTTCGATCCGGCGAAGTTCACGAGCTTCATCGACAATTTCAAGAACGACAAGGGCGACCTGTTCGGCGTTCCGATGGAAGCCTTCATCAAGATCTACCTGTACCGTAAGGATCTGTTCGACGATCCCAAGATCAAGGAAGCCTATAAGGCCAAGTACGGAACGGATCTCGCACCGGCCAAGGATCACAAAGAGTATCGTCAGATAGCCCAGTTCTTCACCGAATGGGGCAAGGCGAATGGCCAGGAGCTCTTTGGAACCACCGTTCAGGCCGCCTCCGGTCATCCCGCGTCAGTCTATGAGTTGGTCGAAAGCATCTTCCCAACCTTCGGCATCTATAACTGGGGTATTGACACCAAGACCTATGGCGCTTCGGTGGCCAATGGCGGGCGTATGAACAGTCCTGAGGCCAAGGCCGCTCTGACCTGGTGGATCGGCAATCTTGCTTACGCACCGCCGGAATCGACATCGAGCACTTGGGACGAGGTCGCGGCAACCTTCGCAGCGGGCCGGGCCGCCCAAGGGCTGGTCTATGGCGAGAATGCTGCCTGGATCGCGACTGACGACAAGAAGTCGACGGTGGTCGGCAAGGTCGGTGTGGCGCTTCCGCCTGTGGAGCCTGGCGTCATGGAGCAGGCCGCCTCGGGACAAGGATACATCGGCTACTATGACGGTGGCGCCTTCGGCATCCCGCATTCGTCGAAGAACAAGAAAGCCGCTCTTCTCTGGCTGCAGTATATCGGCCAGGACTCCGTCCAGACGGATTGGGCGCTTGCCGGCTCTCGCATCACGCACAAGGCGACCTACGACGATCCGAAGGTGCAGGCGCAGGACAAGAAGGTCGACGGCTACTACACTTTGATGCGCGAGAAGGGACCGCTCTTCCGCGGCGCTCCTCCTTTCCCGTTCCACAACCAGGTCCGCGAGGCGATCGCTCCCTTCATCTATCAAGCGATCACTGGCGAGCTGAAGCCTGACGAGGCGCTCGACAAGGCCGCCGCGGCAGCCGATGCCGAATTGAAAAACCTCGGCTACCGCAAGTAATGCGCCCTTCCTTTTGGGCTATCAAGGCCACCGTGCTTTTGGTGCGGTGGCCATCAAATCCCAAATTCTCCGGTCGAGTTTGCGTGACCGGATGGTAGGAGCATCAGGATGCGTGCGAATTCGGTGGGATGGCTGTTTCTCGCGCCGACCCTCCTCATTTTGTTCGTCTTCGGGGTCGTTCCGTTCCTCTATGTTCTCGTCATCGGGTTCATGAACTGGAACAGTTTTGCAGCGAATCCCGAAATGCAGTTTGCCTGGGCCGAGAACTTCAGGCGCCTCGTTTTCGATGATCAGTTTCTGTACTCGCTCTGGCTGACGCTCAAGTTCGCCTTCTTCGCGGTCCTCAGCGAGATCGTGCTCGGCTATTTTCTCGCTCAGCTCTTCATGAAGGACTTCCCGGGCAAGGGCTTCTTTCGCACCATCCATACGCTACCGCTCGTGATCGCCCCGATCGCCGTCGGTGCCACTTGGCGCCTTCTGACGGTGCCCGGCCTCGGGCCGTTGCCCTTTTACCTGAACCGGTGGTTCGGGTATGAGTTCAACATCAGCCGGTATATCGACCAGGCCTTCTTCACGACGGTCGTCATGGACGTGTGGCATTGGACTCCGCTCGTCACGCTGACGCTGCTCGCTGCGCTGTCGTCCCTGCCGAAGGAGCCTTTCGAGCAGGCCCAGATCGACGGCGCGAACCGTTTTCAGATCTTCTGGCATATCACCCTGCCGCTGCTGAAGCCGGCCATCCTCGCGACCGTGTTCATTCGCATGATGGATGCGCTGCGCACCGTCGACGAGGTCTGGATGCTGACCGGCGGCGGGCCGGGCGCTGCCACGCGGTATATCGGGCTTCACATCTGGCGTGTCGTCTTTCCGAAGACCGACTACGGCTATGGATCGGCGATGTCGCTGATTACACTCTATCTCACGATCGTCATGTGCTGGATGCTCTATGCGGGTCTGGTGGCACGGCGCGATTTGAAGAGGGCGGAATGATGCGCCGGTTACGCAAGAGAGCTTCTGCATCGCTCGTGTCCATTCTGTTCTGGACGCTGTCGAGCCTCATCACGCTGGTCCCGATCTACTGGATGTTTGCAGTCTCCGCAAAGAGCCGCGTTCAGCTGTTCGGAAGCCCGAGCTTCGTCATTTCGAGCTTCTTCACGGAGAACTACACGGGCACACTGGCAGATCAGGCCTTCCAGCGGTATATGTTCAATTCCGTGGTGGTCGCCACGGCGAACGCATTGCTCGTCGCCACCCTGGCCCTGCTCGCAACCTATGCTCTGTCCCGGTACAAGCTGCCGGGTAAGGAGAATATCTTCTTCTGGACCATCACGAACCGCATGGCGCCTCCGGCGGTGTTCCTTCTCCCGCTGTTTCTCCTCTATACTCAGGTCTTTGTCGTGGCTGACGTGAAGCTGTTCGACACGAAGATCGGCCTGATCTTTCTGTACTGCGTCTTCAATCTCCCCTTCGCAATCTGGACCTTGAGAGGGGTGATCGACGGAATTCCGAAAGAACTCGACGAAGCCGCCTTCGTGGACGGAGCCAATACGTGGCAGGTCTTGACGAAGGTCATTCTGCCTCTGGCGAAGCCGGGTCTCGCGGTGACCGGAATTCTCACCTGGGTTTTCGCGTGGAACGAGTACCTGTTCGCGGCAACGCTGACCAGCGTGCATGCGCGCACCATCACGACGGGCCTTGCCGAGTTTGTGACCGTCACCGGCACGAACTGGGGAAGAATGGCAGCGACTGCGATGCTGACCCTTGTGCCGGCTCTTCTCGTGCTTGGTTTCGCGCAGCGTCACATCGTGGCCGGTCTCACCTTCGGCGCCGTCAAGGAGTGATGCATGAGTGACGACATCGACACACCTGTTGTGGAGCGCCGTGGCTTCCTTCCGATTGAGACGAATGCCTTTGATCGGGTCTTCATCGCGGTTCTCCTGTTCGTTGCCTTGCACCTGTTCTGGATGCGCTTCCTCGAGGCCGATCTTCCCCTCATGGTGGCGACGGTTCTGTCGCTGATCCTCGGGGTCATCATTGTCATGCGCGGGTAGGAGGACTTTCGATGAAAGCGCTCGTTCTTGAGGAAAAGGGAAAGCTCGCCCTTCGTGATCACGTCGTCGAGGAGGAGCTGGGGCCGCGCGATGTCCGTATCCAGCTGAAGGTCGTGGGCGTCTGCGGCAGCGACGTCCACTACTACACGCATGGCGCCATCGGTCCGTTCGTCGTTCGGGAGCCGATGGTCCTCGGCCATGAGGCGGCGGGTGTCATCACCGAAGTCGGATCCGCTGTCCGCGAGTTCAAGGTGGGCGATCGTGTCTGCATGGAGCCCGGAATTCCTGATCCGGCGAGCCGTGCAACGAGGCTTGGCCTCTACAATCTCGATCCTGCAGTCAGGTTCTGGGCGACGCCACCGATCCACGGCGTTCTCAGGCCCAGTGTCGTCCATCCTGCCGATTTTACCTTCAAGCTGCCGGACAACGTGTCTTTCGAGGCAGCCGCCATGGTCGAGCCCTTGGCCGTTGGGGTGCATGCCGCGATCAAGGCTCGGGTCAAGCCCGGTGACATCGCTGTCGTCGTCGGAGCGGGGCCGATCGGCCTAGTCACGGTTCTCGCGGCGCTCGCTGCCGGCTGCGCCCGTGTCATCGTCAGCGATGTCGATGATGACAAACTGGCCATTGCCGCGAAACTGGGGCCTGTCACCCCGGTCAATGTGCGCAACCGCGATCTCGCGGAGGCGGCACGCGCGGAAACGGACGGGTGGGGGGCCGATATCGTCTTCGAGTGCTCCGGCAACGAGAAGGCCGCGGCCGATGTCTTCGATCCGCTCTGTCCGGGCGGCTGCGTCGTCTATGTCGGCATTCCGCTGGAGCCCATCGCTTATGACGTGGCCAAGGCCCAGGTGAAGGAAGCCCGTGTCGAGCACGTGTTCCGTTACGCGCATGTCTTCCCGCGCTGCATCGCCATGCTATCATCGGGTTCTATCGACGTGAGCCCCCTGATTACCCGCACCTTTCCCTTCTCCAAGAGCATCGAGGCCTTCGAGTACGCGGCCTCGGCCCCTAAGGGGGAGGTGAAAATCCAGATCGATATGCAAGATCAAGCCTGACGAGGATAGAACATGGCGCCAGTCTCCATCAGCAATGTCAGGAAGCGTTATGGATCTGCCGAGGTGATCCACGGCGTTTCCGTGGATATCAACGACGGCGAGTTCGTCATTCTCGTCGGCCCTTCGGGCTGCGGGAAATCAACTCTGCTGCGCATGGTCGCCGGTTTGGAAGAGATTTCCTCCGGTGATGTCCGGATCGGCGGAAGGGTCGTGAACGACAAGCCGCCGAAGGACCGGGATATCGCGATGGTGTTCCAGAACTACGCGCTCTATCCTCATATGACCGTCTACGACAACATGGGCTTCTCCCTCAGGCTGAAAGGGCGGCCTGCGTCGGAGATCGATACGAAGGTCAAGCGTGCGGCGGCCATTCTCGATCTTGAGAAGCTGCTCGACCGGTATCCGCGCCAGCTTTCAGGTGGGCAGCGCCAACGCGTCGCCATGGGCCGCGCCATCGTGCGCGATCCGCAGGTCTTCCTCTTCGACGAACCGCTCTCCAACCTCGATGCCAAGCTGCGCGTGCAGATGCGTGTGGAGATCAAGGAGCTGCACCAGCGGCTGAAGACCACCACGATCTATGTCACGCACGACCAGATCGAGGCCATGACCATGGCCGACAAGATCGTCGTGATGCACGATGGCGTAGTGGAGCAGATCGGCGCGCCGCTGGAGCTCTACGATCGGCCCAGGAATCTGTTCGTGGCAGGCTTCATCGGCTCTCCGGCGATGAACTTCATCGACGGGCAGGTCTCGGTCGTCAATGGCCAGCCGATTGTGAAGACGCATGACGGCATTTCTCTTCCGGTCTCTATTGCTCCGGCACAGCTCAAGGATGGGCAAAGGATTGTCTATGGCATCCGCCCGGAGCACATCACCTTGGGCGGAGGCGGGCACGCCGCAAACGTTTCGGTGATCGAACCGACAGGGTCGGAGACGCAGGCCTTCATGAAGCTCGGCACGAACCCGCTGGTCGGCGTCTTCCGGGAACGCTTCTCGGTGCATCCGGGCGAGCGCCTCGATATCCGGCTCGATCCCGAGAAGGCGCATCTCTTCGACAAGGACACCGGGCAGAGATTGGCCTGAGACTGCGAGCCTCATGACGGGCTCCATTGTCGTCGCGGATGGCGGATTGACGTGCTGGTGAGGAACGGATCCATGGAATTCGAAGGCAAGAGCGTTCTCGTGACGGGAGCTGGCAAGGGCATCGGCCGGGCAACGGCCAAACTCCTGGCCGAGCGCGGGGCCAAAGTCGTTGCGATGACCCGGACGAAGGAGGATCTGGATAGCCTGGAGAGCGAGATCGGCTGCCGGTCCATCGTCGTCGATCTCGCTGATGCAGCGGCGACGCGAGAGGCGGCGCGAGCCGCTTTGCCGGTCGACTATCTGGTGAACTGCGCCGGAACGACGGCGCTCGATCCTTTCCTCGACGTGACGACGGAGACATTCGACTGGATCTATGCGGTCAATACCCGTGCCCCCATGATCGTGGCCCAGGAATACGCGCGGGATCGGATCGCGCGCGGGCTGCCTGGGTCGATCGTGAATGTCTCGTCGATTTCATCCTTCATCGGATTTGCCGATCATGCCGCCTATTGCGCCTCCAAGGGTGCCCTCGATGCCCTGACGCGCGTGATGGCGAACGAGCTCGGACGCCATCAGATCAGGGTGAATGCCATCAACCCGACGGTCACGCTCACGCCGATGGCGACGAAAGCCTGGAGCGATCCCGACAAGGCAGGACGCATGCTCTCGCGCATTCCGCTCGGGCGGTTTGCCGATCCTGACGATGTCGCGGAGGTCATTCTCTACCTGCTGAGCGATCGCGCTGCGATGCTGAACGGTCTTGCAATGCCGGTCGATGGCGGCTTCATGATCAACTGATCCCAGCCCTGCTTGCCGGTATCGGGCTGTTAAACAATAGGTTCAGGTCAGATGACTCAATCGCTCTCCCTTGCCCAACTCGCATCGCTTCCCGAGGCGGTTGCCCGACCGCGCTATGCGCGGGAGGCGTTGCGTCCAGGCATTCTCCACATCGGTGTCGGGAACTTTCATCGCGCCCATCAGGCGGTCTATCTGGACGACCTGTTCAACAAAGGCAGGGACCTGGACTGGGCGATCATCGGCGCAGGCGTACGCGCGGGCGATGCCGCGATGCGACGTGCTCTCGAACCGCAGGATTGGCTCACCACCGTGGTCGAGTTGGAGCCGGGAGCCAACCGTGCCCGCGTCACCGGTTCCATGATCGGTTTCGTGCCCGTCGGAGAGGATAGCGGGGCCATCGTCGATGCGCTCGACGATCCATTCATCAGGATCGTGTCGCTGACCGTCACCGAGGGCGGCTATTGTATCGATCCGGCGACTGGAGCCTTCAATCCGGACCATCCGGAGATCCGCTACGACGCCTCGCATATCGATTCACCGAAAGGTGTGTTCGGCGTGTTGCTCGCTGCCCTGAAGCGGCGCCGCGAGCGGAAGATGACTCCCTTTACGATCATGTCGTGCGACAACATCCCCCACAATGGCCGAGTGACCATGGATGCGGTCGCGGGCCTTGCCGATCTGATCGATCCTTCGCTTGCGGCTTTCGTGCGCGAAGAGGTGGCGTTCCCCAACAGCATGGTCGATCGCATCACCCCGGCCACGACCGACCGGGAGCGCGCCATTCTCGAGGAGCGGTTCGGCATCAGGGACAACTGGCCCGTCTTCTGCGAGCCTTTCCGGCAATGGGTGCTCGAAGATCATTTCCCCACGGGGCGGCCGGCGCTGGAGGAGGTGGGGGTGACCTTCACGCCTCATGTTGCGGCGTTCGAGCTGATGAAGCTGCGCATTCTCAACGGCGGACACGCGGCCATCGCCTATCCCGCGGGCTTGCTCGGAATCCACTTCGTCCATGATGCCATGGCGGATTCTCTCGTGCGCGGGTTCCTCGACAAGCTGGAGACGGAAGAGATCATTCCCCATGTGCCGCCGGTGCCCGGCGTCGATCTGTCCGAATACTACCATCTCATCGCCAGCCGCTTCGCCAATCCCGATGTCGGCGACACGATTCCCCGCCTGGCGCAGGACGGATCGAACCGGCAGCCGAAATTCATCCTGCCCTCGACCCGTGAACGGCTGAAGGCCGGAGCCGACGTGACGGGGCTTGCCCTCGAATCGGCTCTCTGGTGCCGCTACTGCGCGGCGACCACCGATGCGGGTGAGCCGATTGCACTCAACGACCCGAACGCCGAACGCCTGACGCCTGCCGCTCTCGGGGCCAGGGACGATCCGAGGGCTTTCCTTGCCTTACGCGATATCTTTGGCGATCTCGCCGAGGCGCCGCAGTTCCGCTCACGGTTCGAGACCGCGCTCAATTCTCTCTGGCGGGATGGCACGCCCGTCACGCTGCAGCGCTACCTGGGTGGCAATCTCGCCTAATGCGAGCATCTAAAACCGAGGGTGATCTGACGGAGATCGTCGCCGATGTATATGGGAATCGATTTAGGCACCTCCAGCGTCAAGGTCATCCTCATCGATGAGGCGGGCACGCTTGTCGACGAAGCGGCGGTACCGCTCACATTGGCGCGGCCACGACCGCTCTGGTCGGAGCAGGATCCTGAACGATGGTGGGATGCGACACAGGCCGCCGTCGGAACCCTGAAAAGTCGCCGATCCCTCGATGCCGTGGCGGGCATTGGCCTGTCGGGACAGATGCACGGCGCTGTTCTGCTCGATTCCAGCGATCAGGTTCTTCGTCCCGCCATTCTGTGGAACGACGGGCGCGCCGGAGCGGAGTGCCGGGAACTCGAGCAGCGTGAGCCGGCAAGCCGGGAGATCACCGGCAATCTGGCGATGCCCGGCTTCACCGCGCCGAAGCTCATCTGGGTTGCGAAGAACGAACCGGACATCTTCGCGCGCACGGCGCGGGTGCTGCTTCCGAAAGACTGGATTCGCCTGAAGCTGACGGGCGAGGCGGTCAGCGACATGTCCGACGCTGCCGGCACTCTCTGGCTCGATGTCGGCAAGCGGCAATGGTCGCCTGCGATGCTCGAAGCGACGGGGCTCGGTGAGAGGCATATGCCGCGTCTCGTCGAGGGCACCGAAGTGTCGGGCGTTCTCTCTGCGGAAGCGGCTGCGGCGCTCGGCCTGCGTCCCGGTATTCCGGTCGCGGGAGGCGGCGGCGACAACGCAGCGGGAGCCGCAGGCATTGGTGTCGTCCATCCTGAAATGGGCTTCGTGTCGCTCGGCACATCAGGTGTGATCTTCGTTGCCGATGCGACCTTGAAGAAGGATCCGGAGCGGGCGGTTCATGCGTTCTGTCACTGCTTTCCGGGCATGTGGCACCGGATGGCGGTGATCCTGTCTGCGGCCGCCACCTTGTCATTCGCAGCCCGTCTTGCAGGCGCCGCTGATGAAGCGTCGCTTCTCGCCGAGACGGAAGCGGCAGGTCTTCCGGCCCAAAGCCGCCTCGTCTTTCTGCCCTATCTCAGCGGCGAACGGACGCCTCACAACGACCCGACAGCCGCGGGCGTCATCTTCGGACTCGATGGAACGACGACGCGGGCGGATCTGGGCCGGGCAGCCCTTGAAGGGGTGGCTTTTGCTTTGGCCGATGGATTGGACGCTCTGCAAGGCCGTGGCGGGACGATCGGCGGTCTTTCCGTCATCGGCGGAGGGGCGCGTTCGAAACTGTGGGGACGGATTCTGGCAGCCGCCCTTCAGCGGCCTCTCACCTATCATCGGGGAGGCGAGGTGGGGCCGGCCTTGGGCGCAGCCCGGTTGGCCATGATCGCTGCCGCTGGTGCGAGCCTCGACGAGGCCTGTCCTCCGCCGCCGGTTTCCCATGTCATCGAACCGGAAGCTGCATTGGTGGAGTTGCTCGAGCCTCGACGTGCCTTGTATCGCCGGTTGTACTCCGACCTGAAATCGACCTTTGCGGCTTCAGTGTCGTGAACAACGGTCCTACGGAAGACAGGAGACGCGAAGATGGCATTGAATGAAGAGGACACCCCAGTCGGATTGCGGGAGCCATCCAACAGGAAGATGACGGCCATCGTCTGCCATGGACCCGAGGATTACCGTGTCCAGCAGGTAGACCGGCCGGTGCCCGAAGAACGGGAGATGGTCCTTCGCATTGCGGCCTGCGGCATCTGTGCGAGCGATTGCAAATGCTGGTCGGGCGCGAAAATGTTCTGGGGCGGAGACAATCCCTATGTGAAGCCGCCGGTGATCCCTGGGCATGAATTCTATGGCGTGGTCGATGAGCTGGGTGCGGGAGCTGCGGAGCACTTTGGAGTTGCCGCCGGCGACCGCGTGATCGCGGAACAGATCGTTCCTTGCGATCAATGCCGGTTCTGCCGCTCCGGGCAGTATTGGATGTGCGAGGTCCACAACATCTTCGGCTTCCAGCGCGTGGTGGCCGATGGCGGGATGGCGGAGTACATGCGCATTCCACGCACCGCGCGCGTGCACAAGATCGACGAGGGGATCTCGGCGAACGATGCCGCGATCATCGAGCCTCTGGCCTGCGCCATTCACACGGTCAATCGCGGCGATATCCAGCTCGACGACGTGGTGGTGATTGCAGGCGCCGGGCCGATCGGTCTCATGATGGTTCAGGTGGCGAAGCTCAAGACGCCGAAACTGCTCATCGCCGTCGACATGGTCGAGGAGCGGCTGCAGCTCGCGAAATCCTTCGGTGCGGATGTCGTCATCAATCCTCGCGAGCAGGATGCATTGGCTGTCGTGCGGGCTCTGACCGATGGATATGGGTGCGACGTCTATATCGAGGCGACGGGGTCACCGAGCGGCGTCGAGCAGGGCCTCAATCTCATCCGAAAGCTCGGTCGCTTCGTCGAGTTCTCGGTCTTCGGAGCGCCGACGACGGTCGATTGGTCGATCATCGGCGACCGCAAGGAGCTCGACATCCGTGGCGCTCATCTTGCGCCTTACTGCTATCCGATTGCCATCAATCTGCTGTCGCGGGGACTGGTGACGTCAAAAGGCATCGTCACTCACAGCTACCGCCTCGAGGAATGGGATACGGCCATCGCGGTCGCGAACTCTCTGGACAGCATCAAGGTGCTCATGGATGCATCAAGCCAAGAGAAAGGATGAGGGTGAGAGGGGCGCGACCGCTCAAGTCCTGCCCATCATGTAGAACTCTTCGTTCGGGCGCATGTTGGTGACATTGGCGAGGCGGTTCGACATACCGAAGAAGGCGGCGATGGCAGCGATGTCCCAGGCGTCGTCCTCGCTGAAGCCGTGGGCGCTCAAAGTCTCAAGGTCGGCATCGCCTACCGCATAGGCCTCGAAAGCCACCTTCATGGCGAAATCGAGCATGGCTTTCTGGCGGTCCGTGATGTCGGCCTTCCGGTAATTGATCGCGACCTGATCCGCGATCAGCGGATCTTTCGCCCGAATGCGCAGGATCGCCCCATGCGCGACGACGCAGTACTGGCACTGGTTGGCGTTGCTCGTCGCCACCACGATCATCTCACGCTCGGCCTTGGTGAGGTTCCCCGGCTTGTCCATGAGAGCGTCGTGATAGGCGAAGAAGGCGCGAAACTCGTCGGGACGCCATGCAAGAACAAGGAAGACGTTCGGAACGAAGCCCGACTTTTCCTGTACGGCCAGGATGCGTGCCCGGATATCCTCCGGCAGATCGGCGATCTCCGGCGTCGGGAAGCGGCTGATTGGCGCCTTGCTCATGGGGCTCCCTTTCTGTGATGTCGCTGCGGCGTGGCATCGACCGATGCGACTTGTTTGACCTCAGCTTATTCGGCTTGGCTCAGGCGGACAACGTGCTTAAATTCGGATCAGGAGAGACAATCATGAGCGCGCAGCAGACTATCCCCGAAGAGCCCATTCTGATCCGCGACGACCAGGAAGGGGTCGCGACCCTGATGCTGAACCGGCCCGGCCAGTACAATGCGCTGTCGGAGGAGATGCTGCAGGCGCTGCAGCAAAGCCTGGACGCACTTGCCGCCGATGAGGATGTGCGCTGCGTGGTGATTGCTGCCGCGGGCAAGGCCTTCTGCGCGGGACACGACCTCAAGCAGATGCGCTCCAATCCGCGCCAGGAATACTACGAGGATCTGTTCCAGCGGTGCGGCCGCGTCATGCAGAGCATCGTGAACCTGCCGGTTCCGGTGATCGCCCGTGTGCATGGCATGGCAACGGCTGCGGGGTGCCAGCTGGTCGCGTCCTGCGATCTCGCCGTTGTGGCCGAGAGTGCCACCTTCGCCGTCTCCGGCATCAATGTCGGCCTTTTCTGCTCCACGCCGGCGGTGGCTCTTTCGCGCAATGTCGCGCCCAAGCAGGCCTTCGAGATGCTCGTGACGGGGCGCTTCATTTCGGCCGCCGAGGCGCTGTCCTACGGCTTGATCAACCGCGTTGCGCCGGATTCCGAACTCGACGCGGCCGTGGCAGAGCTGACATCCGCGATCTGCTCCAAGAGCCCTGTCGCAATCCGCACCGGAAAGGCCATGTTCGGCCGCCAGCGCAGCATGAGCCTGGAGGAGGCCTATTCTTTTGCAGGCCAGGTGATGGCCTGCAACATGATGGCCGAGGATGCCGCGGAAGGCATCGATGCCTTCATCGAAAAACGTAAGCCTGTGTGGAAGGGGCGCTGATCGCGTCCCTTCCTTCACGTCTGGCTTGCGTAGGCGCGCGCCATCTCACGCAGCTGGAATTTCTGGATCTTGCCGGTAGAGGTCTTCGGCAGCTCAGTGAAGATCACTGTACGCGGGCATTTGAACGAGGCGAGGTGCTGCCTGCACCAGGCGATGATCTCCTCCGCCGTCACGGATTGATCGGGTTTCAGCTCCACGAAGGCGCAAGGGGTCTCGCCCCATTTCTCGTCCGGCATCGCGACGACGGCAACCGTCTGAACTGCGGGATGCTTGTAGATCGCATCCTCTACCTCGATGGAGGAGATGTTCTCGCCGCCGGAGATGATGATGTCCTTGGAACGATCCTTCAGCTGGACATAGCCATCGGGATATTTCACGCCGAGATCGCCGGAGTGGAACCACCCGCCTGCAAAAGCCTTCTCGGTCGCGCTCGGGTTCTTCAGGTAGCCTTTCATGACGACATTGCCGCGGAACATGACCTCGCCGAGCGTCTGTCCATCCGCCGGCACGGGCTGCATCGTGTCCGGGTCGAGCACGTCGAGCGCTTCCAGCACCGGATAGCGCACGCCCTGGCGAGCTTTCTTAGCGGCATATTCCGCAGGCGAAAGCTTATCCCAATCCTCATGCCATTCGTTGACGACGGCGGGGCCATAGACCTCCGTCAGGCCATAGAGATGCGTGACGTCGAAGCCCGCTTCCTTCATGGCTGCCAGAACGGCCTCCGGCGGGGGAGCAGCCGCCGTCATGAAGCGGACCGTTTGCGGGAACATGCGCTTCTCAGCAGTGGGCGCGTTCAGCAGTGTCGACATGACGATGGGCGCGCCACAGAGATGAGTGACCTTGTAGTCTGCGAGAGCGTCGTACATGGGCTTTGCGCGCACGGCCCGCAGGCACACGTGAGTGCCGGAGACGATCGAGAGCGACCAGGGAAAGCACCAGCCGTTGCAGTGGAACATGGGAAGCGTCCACAGATAGACCGGGTGCTGCCCCATTCCGCCGGTGACGATATTGCCCATGGCGAGCAAGTAAGCGCCGCGATGGTGATAGACGACGCCCTTGGGATCGCCCGTCGTGCCGGACGTATAGTTCAGGGTGATCGCATCCCATTCATCGCCCGGCAGGCTCCAGGCGAATTCCGGGTCTCCTTCGGCCAGGAAATTCTCATATTCGAGATCGCCCAGGCGCTCGCCTGAACCGGTGAATTCCGGGTCATCGTAGTCGATGACGAGCGGCTTGACGGAAGAGAGTTCGAGGGCCGCCTTGACGACGCTCGAGAACTCGCGGTCCGTGATGAGAACCTTCGCGCCGCTGTGCTCGAGAGAGAAGGCAATGATCTTGGCATCGAGGCGCGTGTTGAGCGTGTTGAGAACCGCGCCTGCCATCGGCACGCCGTAATGGCATTCGAGCATGGCGGGTACATTGGGCAGCACCGCCGATACCGTATCGCCGCGACCGATGCCGCGCCGGGTGAGCGCCGAGGCGAGGCGACGGGAGCGGGCATAGAAGTCGCGATAATTGCGCGTCAAGGAGCCATGGATGATGGCCGTCCGGTCCGGGTGAACGCCTGCGGCACGTTCCAGAAACGTCAGAGGCGTCAGCGGCTGGTAATTTGCGGGATTCTTGTCGAGGTTCGTGTCGTAAACAGTCGAAGTCACGGGCGTTTCCCTGATGTCTGCTTATGAAGATCCCTGAGCCGCGGGCCCGGTCGGATGGTTCTGTTGGGCCGGAGCCTATCAAATGCACGCGCACCCGTCTCGGGTGTTCACGATGAGCGTCCCTTAGCAATAAGGCGGTAACCTAGAGCCCGATTCCACTTGCGTGGAACCGGGCTTTCTTCCTTGTTTGCCGCATTTTCTGACGGCGAACCGGATCCACTTTATCCGCGCGATGCGCTCAAGCAGCAGGGCCGTCTGCACGGCGGCCCCGTCCGGAGTGTTTAATGTCCGGCCTTGACGAGCGGGCACTCGCTCTCCGACAGCGGGCGGAAGGCTTGGTCGCCTGGGATCGTGCGAACTAGCTTCAGGTAGTCCCAGGGCTCACGGGATTCCTCCGGCTTCTTCACCTCGAAGACATAGAGGTCGTGCACCATGCGGCCATCCTCGCGCACCTTCCCGTTCTTGGCGAAGAAGTCGTTGACCGGCAGCTCCTTCATCTTCTTCGCGACCGCCTGCGCCTCATCCGTGCCCGCAGCCTCGATGGCCTTCAGGTAATGGATGACCGACGAGTAGACACCGGCCTGTCCCATCGTCGGCATGGCCTTGTGACGCTCGTAGAAGCGCTTCGACCAGGCGCGGGTCTCGTCATTGAGGTCCCAGTAGAAGGCCTGGGTCATCAGGAGGCCTTGGGCCTGCTCCAGGCCGATCGCATGCACGTCGGTGATGTGCATGTAGAGGCCTGCTAGCTGCACGCCGGAATCCGTGAGACCGAACTCGTGCGCCTGCTTGATTGCATTCACGGTATCGGCGCCGGAATTGGCAATACCGACGATCTTCGCGCCCGAGCTCTGGGCTTGGAGGAGGAAGGAGGAGAAGTCATGATTGCCTTGCGGGTGCTTCACGCTGCCCACGACCTTGCCGCCGGCCTTGGTGACGGCCTGAGCCGTGTCCCGCTCCAGAGCATGGCCGAAGGCATAGTCCGCCGTCAGGAAGAACCAGGGGCCGCGGCTTGCCAAAGGCTGCCCCGTGCCGACGGCGAGGCCATAGGTGTCATAGGTCCAGTGAATGCCGACAGGGGAGCAGAACTTGCCCGTGAAGTCCGATGAGCCGCCCGTGGAAGCAATGATCAGGCGGTTTTTTTGGCGACCGATCTCCTGGACGGCCAGCATGACCGAGGATGTCGGGAGGTCGACGATCGTGTCCACCTTGTCCTCATCGATCCAGCGGTTCGTGATGGCGGAGCCGACATCCGGCTTGTTCTGGTGGTCGCCCGCGACCACCTCGATGGGCTTTCCAAGCACCTTGCCGCCGAAATCCTCGACCGCCATGCGGGCCGCGATGGTCGAGCCGGAGCCTGCCATGTCCGCATAGATGCCGGATTGATCGTTCAGCACGCCGATCTTGACCACATCATCAGAGATTGCCTCTGCCGCCTGTGCCGAGGCGAGCGGGAATGCCGTGGACCAGGCGCCAATCACGGCTGCCAGCACAATGGGATGCCTGTGAAGCATCGTTCTCTCCTTGGATCGTGTTCCTACGCAGGAAACAAACGCTGCAGCTCGTCCTTGTCAACGGAAAAGTTCTGTTTAACGAACGAGAGTAGGGTGTGAAAGTCACGATTCTTATTATGTTGATGCAAAACGTCCTCGGCTGCCTGGCGATATTCCTATCAACTTTGGGGCGCGTGATATGTGGAGAGCCATTTCAAACATGAAACTGTTCGTCATAAAGAACTAAGGGCTTGAGCTGCAACGCTTATATCTGGACGCAGCGGCCTCTGGAGCGTGGCTTTTCAAAAGGAGCAGGAACGAGCAAGAATGGGGGCGGTCAAAACCAAGCCCCTGAGCCCCGATGGCCTTCTCTCTCCGGCAGGTTCGCTATTTCGTCGCCATTGCGGAAACGGGATCCATTTCCGGGGCGGCGCGCCATCTGTCGATCTCGCAATCCACGATCACAGAGGCCGTGCAGGAGCTCGAGCAGGATCTCGGCTTCAAGCTCGTGGAGCGCGCCACCTACGGCATGAGCCTGACTCTGAAGGGCTATCAGTTCCTGCGCCACGCAGAGAAGATCCTCGCGGAAGTGTCCAATGCGCGGCGTGTCCTCAGTGAAGGCACGGCGCCTTCCGAAGGGCGTCTCAATTTGGGCGTCACGCCGCTGGTCGCGAGCTACATCCTGGCCGATCTCCTTGCCCGTTTCCGGCGTGCCTTTCCGCTTCTCGAAGTGAGCGTGGTGGAAGATGGGCGTGATTATCTCGAACATCTCCTGATCGGCGGAGAGCTCGATATCGCCGTCATGGTGCTGCCGCCGCGACCGACGTTGCTCTCCCTTGAAGCCGAGATCGTGGAGGCCTCCCGCTATCGCCTCTGGCTTCCTCTCGGACACCGGTTCGCTCAAGCAGCGGAGGTCAGCCTGCGGGATCTCGCCGAGGAGCCGCAGATCCTGCTCGCCATCGACGAAATCGACGAGGCGCCCAAGCACGCTTGGCAGCAGCTTGGCCTTCGCCCGCCCACGGCTTTCCGCACGCGCTCGGTGGAGGCGGTGCGAAGCCTCGTGGCAACGGGCGCAGGCCTCGCCGTCCTGCCCGATCTTACCTATCGCCCCTGGTCTCTCGAAGGCGACAAGATCGAGGCGCGGCGTATTCAGGAGGATCTGCCGGCGGTGTCAGTGGGTGTGGTGTGGCGGCGCGGCTCACGCCTGTCGCCCGCGGCCTCCCAGTTCCTCTCCGTCGTGCAGACCTATAGGACCCACCGACAGCGCGCCTGACCTATCGGAAATTCCGATAGCCGAATTCTCTCGATTGAAGTGGCGCAGCTTGGCGACTTGAGACACTCTTTCCCTAAGGTAAGAAGGCCCAAGCCTATGGGGCCCGCCTGCTTTTCAGATGGGGTTAGAGGGAAGGGGAGGCGCATCATGCGTCGCATCGTCTTCAAGACCGCTGGAATCTGCTTGGCGGCGTCGATTGGTGTCATGCCTGCCGTCGCACAGGTCAAACAACTCGGCAAGGCCGAGGGGGCTGTCGATATCATCGCATGGCCCGGCTATATCGAGCGGGGCGAAACCGACAAGAAGTACGATTGGGTCACGAGTTTCGAGCAGAGGACCGGCTGCAAGGTGAATGTGAAGACCGCCGGCACCTCGGACGAGATGGTGGCTCTCATGAACGAGGGTGGCTTCGACCTCGTCACCGCATCGGGCGATGCGAGTCTGAGGCTCATTTCGGGCAAGCGCGTGCAGCCGGTCAATACGAGCCTCGTCCCAAGCTGGAATACCGTCGATCCGCGTCTCCAGAGCGCGCCCTGGCACACGGTCGACAATGTGCATTACGGCGTGCCCTATCAATGGGGCTCGAACGTGCTGATGTACAACACCGACGTGTTCAAGGAAGCGCCTAAGAGCTGGAATGTGGTGTTCGAGGAGCAGACGCTTCCCGACGGCAAGTCCAATAAGGGCCGCATCCAGGCCTTCGATGGGCCGATCTACATCGCCGATGCGGCGCTCTACCTGATGAAGCATCAGCCGGATCTCGGCATCAAAGACCCTTATGAGCTCACCGAGAAGCAGTACAAGGCGGCGCTCGACCTGCTGCGCAAGCAGCGTGCGCTCGTGCAGCGCTACTGGCACGATGCCATGGTGCAGGTGGACGACTTCACCAATGAAGGCGTGGTCGCTTCCTCATCCTGGCCGTTCCAGGTGAACCTCCTGCAGAGCCAGAACAAGCCTATCGCCAGCACCGTTCCGGAAGAGGGCGCGACCGGGTGGGCCGACACAACGATGATGCATGTGGATGCGCCGCATCCGAACTGCGCCTATCTGTGGCTCGAGCATTCCTTGAGCCCGAAGGTGCAGGGCGATCTCGCCTCCTGGTTCGGCTCCGTGCCCTCCGTTCCCGCCGCGTGCAAGGGCAACGAGCTTCTCGGTGCCGAAGGCTGCGAGGTCAACGGCATAGGCAATTTCGAGAAGATCAAGTTCTGGCGCACGCCGGTTGCGAAATGCGCAACTCAGTCCGAAGGCTGCGTACCCTATTATCGCTGGGTGACGGATTACATCGCCATCCTCGGCGGGCGGTGATGCCCTGACGCGGAGGCGCTCGAGCTTCAAGAGTGCCTCCTTTCGATAGAACAGGAGGCCTGATCGCTTGACCTCCGGAGCGCCTCTTATGTCCGTTCACACGCGTCCGCAAGACACCGTCGCGGCTCAATCCCTTGCGCCTGCACCGGCTCACGCTGTGCGCTTCCAAAGTGTCGCCCGCCATTTCGGCGCCGTGCGCGCCGTCGACGGGCTCGATCTCGATATCCGTATCGGCGAGTTCTTCTCGATGTTGGGTCCCTCCGGCTCGGGCAAGACCACGTGCCTTCGCCTGATCGCCGGCTTCGAGCAGCCCGATGCGGGTGAAATCAGCATCTTCGGTGAGCCGGTTGCCGGTGTTCCGCCTTATCGCCGCGCGGTGAACACAGTATTTCAGGATTATGCGCTGTTTCCGCATCTGAATGTCCTCGACAACGTGACTTACGGCCTGCGCGTCCGCGGCATGGGACGAACGGAGCGGGAGAAACTCGGACATGAGGCACTCGCGCTCGTCAAACTCGTCGGCTTCGAGGCGCGCCGTCCGCAGCAGCTCTCAGGTGGTCAGCGCCAGCGTGTTGCGCTTGCGCGCGCCCTGGTCAACCGCCCCAAGGTGCTGCTGCTCGACGAACCGCTCGGTGCGCTCGATCTGAAATTGAGAGAGGAAATGCAGGTAGAGCTGAAGGCTTTGCAGCGCAGCCTCGGCCTCACCTTCATCTTTGTCACGCACGATCAGGGCGAGGCGCTCTCCATGAGCGACCGCGTGGCCGTGTTCAATGCAGGCCGTATCGTACAGGTGGGCACGCCGGAGGAGATCTATGAGCGGCCCCAAGTGCGCTTCGTCGCTGAATTCGTCGGCGGCTCCAACGTGCTCGAGCCCGCCGTGACCGCGCGCCTCGGTGGCCCCTCGAGGCTCGTGAGCCTCCGGCCTGAAGCGATTGCCGTTCGTCCCGCCGGATACGCAGTCGAGCTGGGTCGCCTTCATGCGGACGGCACATGCATCGAAGTGCAATATCAGGGTGCGATGCGGCGCATGATCGTGGATTGCGCAGGTGCGCGCCTCTGCGCACTCGGGCCTGCGTCGGATATGCGCGACGTGAGGCCTGGCGAGCCGATCCGCCTGTCATGGCCGCCTGCCGCCATGCACGCGATGGAGGATGAACGATGACGGCTGGTGTCCTCGATCTTCTGATCCCGCGCGAGAGCCTGTCACGACGCTTCTCCGATGAGCTCTTCAGGCGCCGAGGTCTTCTGCTCACCCTTCTTCTCGTGCCGCCGCTGTTGTGGCTCGGAATCGTCTATGTGGGCAGCCTGATCGCGCTGCTTTTGCAGAGCTTCTTCTCCATCGATGAGTTTTCGGGAACCATTGTTCGCGAATTCACGCTGAAAACCTACGCCGAGTTGCTGCAACCCGCCAATCTCGATGTCATTCTTCGTACTGTGGCGATGGCCGCCGCCGTGACTCTGGCCTCCGCGATCCTTGCCTTTCCGATTGCCTATTACGCAGCGCGCCATGCCTATGGGCGCATGAAAGCTGCCTTCTATCTCGCGATCATGATGCCGCTCTGGTCGAGTTATCTCGTGAAGGTCTATGCCTGGAAACTGCTGCTCGCGAAGGAAGGAGCGGTGGCATGGGCGGCGGATCGGATCGGCGCAACGCCTGTGATCGATGGCCTGTTGAGCACCCCATTGATCGGTGGTCCGTCCTTATCCGTCAGCTATATCGGCCAATTTCTCGTCTTCATCTATCTCTGGCTGCCTTTCATGATCCTACCCGTCCAGGCGGCGCTGGAGCGCGTACCCGTCAGCCTCACCGAGGCGTCAGCCGATCTCGGCGCATCGCCGGATCAGACATTTCGCACGGTGATTCTGCCTCTCGCCATGCCCGGCATTGCGGCGGGCTCCATCTTCACCTTCTCGCTGACGCTCGGGGATTACATCCTGCCGCAGATCATCGGTCCTTCGACGCTGCTGTTGGGCCAGGCGGTCTATGTGCTGCAGGGCACGGCGGGCAACATTCCGCTCGCTGCGGCCTTCGCAGTCGTGCCGATCATGGTGATGGCATTCTATCTTCTCGCGGCAAAGCGGCTAGGGGCGTTCGATGCATTCTAAGGCTTCCCTCGGCTTGAAGATCAGCGCCGCCGTCGGGCTTCTCTTCCTGCACGCGCCGCTCGCGTTCGTGATCCTCTATGCCTTCACCACGGAGGAGCGCAACTATCAGTTCCCGCCGCCGGGGCTGACGTTGAAATGGTTCGGCGTTGCCTGGTCGCGCCCTGACGTCTGGAACGCGCTCACGCTCTCGTTTCAAGTCGCGGCGGTTGCGACCCTCATCGCCCTTATACTTGGCACGCTTGCCGCCGGTGCGCTGGCGCGGACCAGGTTCTTCGGGCGCGAGGTCATCTCGCTCCTCATCATTCTGCCCATCGCGCTGCCCGGCATCATCACCGGTATTGCGCTGCGCTCCGCCTTTAACCTGATGGATGTGCCTTTCTCGTTCTGGACCATTGTGGTGGGGCATGCCACCTTCTGCGTGGTAGTGGTGCATAACAATGCAGTGGCGCGCCTGCGACGCATGTCTCCCTCCATCGTGGAGGCGTCCTACGATCTTGGCGCCGACAGCTTTCAGACGTTCCGCTATGTGATCTTGCCCAACTTGAGCACGGCGCTGCTCGCAGGCGCGATGCTCGCCTTCGCCCTGTCCTTCGACGAGGTGATCGTCACCACCTTCACCGCAGGACAGCAATCGACGCTGCCGATCTGGATGCTCAACGAACTCGTCAGGCCGCGCCAGCGGCCCGTTACTAACGTCGTTGCCGTCATTGTGATCGTCCTCACTTTCCTGCCCATTCTCGCGGCCTATTACCTGACCCGCGAGGAGGCCAGTGCATCCAGCCGCCCATAACGGACAAACCGATCAGGACATTGTGAGGAGGACACCATGAATACAGGCAATCTCTTGAAACCATCCGATGTCGAAATGCTGATCGGTGGCCGTTTCGAGGCGGGATCCGAGGATGCGGAGACGATCCTCAATCCCCGCACCGGCGAGACAATCCTGAAAATGCCCGAAGCATCGTCCGACCAGATCGACGATGCGGTCTCGGCAGCTGAAGCCTCCTTCGCCTTCTGGTCACGCACAACGCCTGCCGAGCGCTCAGGACTCCTGCTGAAGCTTGCCGATCGCATCGAGGCGGAATCGGAGTCATTCGCGAGCCTTGAATCGTTCAATTGCGGCAAGCCGCGCCATCTCGTGCTGCGTGACGAGATCCCGGCGATCGTCGATTGCTTCCGCTTCTTCGCGGGCGCGGTGCGCACCATGCAGGGTGCCGTTGCGGGCGAATACCTGCCGGGCCATACCTCCATGATTCGGCGCGATCCTATTGGCGTCGTGGCTTCCATTGCGCCATGGAACTATCCGTTGATGATGGCGGCGTGGAAGCTCGCTCCAGCTCTGGCCGGCGGCAATACGGTCGTGATCAAACCCTCCGAGCAGACGCCGCTGACGACGCTGAAGCTCGCCAAGATCATCGCCGATGTCTTCCCTCACGGCGTCGTGAACGTGGTGGTGGGACGCGGCGAAACGGTGGGACAGGCGCTCATCTCCCATCCAAAGGTCTCGATGATTTCGCTCACCGGCGACGTCGCCACAGGCAAGAAGGTTCTCACCGCTGCTGCCAATTCAGTGAAGCGCACGCATCTGGAGCTCGGCGGCAAGGCGCCGGTCATCGTGTTCGACGATGCGGACCTCGCCGAGGTGGTCGAGGGCATCAAGGTCTTCGGCTACTACAATGCGGGCCAAGATTGCACGGCCGCCTGCCGCATCTATGCGGGTTCCAAGATCTATGATCGTTTCGTCGCGGATCTCTCTTCTGCCGTGTCCGGCCTGCGACTTGGCCGTGAGAATGATGATGAGAATGATCTCGGGCCGCTCATCTCGCCGCGCCAGCGCTCGCGCGTTGCTTCTTTTGTGGAACGTGCTGCGGATCTCAAGCACATCGAGATCACAGCCGGCGGCAGGGAGGGACGCGGCAGCGGCTTCTTCTACGAACCCACCGTCGTTGCCGGAGCCCTCCAGGAGGACGAGATCGTTCGCCGTGAGGTGTTCGGTCCTGTCGTCTCCGTGACGCGCTTCGACGATGTGGATCAGGCAGTCGCCTGGGCGAACGATTCCGATTACGGCCTTGCCTCGTCCGTGTGGTCCAGGGATGTGTCGAAGGCCATGAGCACGGCCTCGCGTCTGCAATATGGCTGCACATGGGTGAATTGCCATTTCATGCTGGTCAACGAGATGCCCCATGGTGGCTTGAAGCGGTCCGGCTACGGCAAGGACATGAGCATGTACGCGCTGGAGGATTACACAGCCGTACGCCACGTGATGGTGAAGATGGGCTAGGCGCTCGCGCCTTCAGGTCTGAGCCCTTCGATATTATAAATCGGAATCGGGCGGCTCAGACCCTTCAGATTGAAGTCGCCGAGAGAGGTTGATGCCGCCAGGTTCTCCGCCTCTGCAGCGACGCGCTGCGTGACCAGGATCTGGCCGTCCCGCGCTTCCGAGCACAGGCGCGCGGCCACATTCGTCACGGTGCCGATGGCGGCGTAATCGAAACGGCCTTCGAAGCCGATCCGTCCCATGGTCGCGTAGCCTTGCGCGATGCCGATACCGAATCCGATGGAATAGCCCCGAATCTGCCAGTCACGCGCCAGCATCTGAATATGCTCGCGCATGGCGATCGCAAGCTTCACGGCACGAGCGGCGGGATCGGGGCAGGGAATGGGATCGTTGAAGAAGATCATCATGCCGTCGCCCGTAAACCGCTCAAGCGTTCCCGCAGCCTCGTGAATCAGCGGCCCGAGAGTCGAGTGATAGGCATTCAGAAGGTCCATCACCTCCTCGGGCGCAGCGATCTCGGCAAATCTCGTGAAGCCGCGCAGGTCGCAGAAGAGCACCACAATCTCCCGGCGGTGATGCTGAAGGATTTCGGCCTGGCCACCCTTCGAGGCGATCATGTCCGCGATCTGGGGCGGCAGGAAACGCCTGAGATCGCGTAACCGTTCGAGTTCCTGCACCTGCTGCTCGACGCGGTCTTCCAGATGTTGGTTCAGGGCTGCAAGTTCTGAAGCCTGTGCCTGGACAGTGTCGTAAAGAGTCTTGATCCGCAGCAGCGATCGCACCCGCGCGACGAGCGTCGCAGGCTCGAAAGGTTTGGTGAGATAATCATCCCCCCCGGCGTCGAGACCTGCGACCACGTCCTTGATGCTGGATTTCGCCGTCAGCAGAATGATGGGAATGGCGCGAAGGGCTTCATTGCCCTTGAGCCGTTGCGTGACTTCGATGCCGTCCATCTCCGGCATCATGATGTCGAGCAGGATCAGGTCGGGGCGCAGTCGATCTGCTTTCTCGACCGCCTCGCGTCCATTGCTGGCCGTCTCGATCTCATACCCTTGAGCCTCCAGGCGCACGCGGACGATCTCGATGTTTTCCTCGATATCGTCGACGACCAGGATGAGAGGGCGATCGCGCATGGACCGTCATTCCAGAAGTTCGCGCACCTTCGCGAGGATTTGGCGCGGGCTGAAGGGTTTCGCGATATAACCGTCGCATCCGGCAGCCCAGGCCTTCTCCTCGTCTCCGGACAGCGCATAGGATGTGACGGCGATGATCGGAGGTGGATCGATGGATTGATCGGCCTTGATATGCCGGATCGCCTCATACCCGTCGAGAATGGGCAATTGGATATCCATCAGGATCAGATCGGGCTTGAATTCCGCCGCAGCCGTGATCGCCGCCCGGCCGTCATGCGCCTCGCAGATTTCAAATCCGGCATTGGTCAGGAGATCGCGCAGGATCCGTCGATTGTCCTCCGTGTCCTCGACGATCAGGATCCGCTTGCTCATCAGGCGGCCTCCGTCACAGGGCGGGCCTCCAGCGGGAGGTCGATGGTGAAGGTGGAACCTTGTCCCACAGTCGAGTGAACATGGATCGTGCCGCCGTGCATCTGCACGATGCGCTTGGAGATAGCGAGTCCGAGCCCTGTTCCGGTGCCGCCATTCACGGCATTGGAGCCTTGCTGGAAGGCCTCGAAGATGAGTTTCTGATCCTTTGGCGTGATGCCGATGCCAGTGTCCTTGATGGCGATTTTCAGGCGTCCGGTCACCACCTCGGCCGAGACCTCGACGGAGCCTTGATCCGTGAACTTGATGGCGTTGCCGACAAGGTTGACGAGCACCTGGGTCAGGCGACGCTCGTCGCCGCTGCCACAGGGGAGACCCTCTGGAACCGAAACGCGAAGGGAAAGCCCCTTTGCCTTGGCGAGCGGCTCCGCTGTGGTGACGACGGCGTGGATAAGATCGGAAATCGAATAGGGCTCTGCGGCGATCAGAAGCTCTCCGGCCTCGATCTTCGAGAGATCGAGGATATCGTTGATGAGGGCGAGAAGGTGACGGCCATTCACCTGCACACGCGTGAGCACGCCGTGCGCCTTGTCGGGAAGACTGCCGTAGAGGCCATCGATGAGGAGTTCGGTGTAGCCAAGGACGGCATTGAGCGGCGTGCGAAGCTCATGGCTCACATTCGCCAGGAATCGGGACTTGGCCTGGCTTGCTTCCTCCGCGTGCTCCTTGGCCTGACGCAGGGCCTCGTCACGGGCGTGGCGCTCGGTGATGTCGCGCACCACGCAGATCAGCCCGCCATCCTGGATGATGGTGAGCGAGACGTCCTGCGGGAAGAGCGTGCCGTCACGCTTCACGCCCACTGCCTCGCCGCTCCAGTGACCATCCTGAAAGACCTTGGGGAACGCGACTGCTTCCAAGTATGCGCGTTCCTCGTCCGTGTAGAGCTGCTTCCAGCTTTTCCCGATAAGCTCCTCCGGGCGGTCATAACCGAAGATCTTCACATGAGCTTCGTTGAGATACTGATAATGATAATCCGCATCAAGGATCGCCATGCCGTCCATGGCTGCTTCCATGGCGGCCAGGTGGCGACGCAGAACATCCTCGAACCGCTTCATATCGGTGATGTCGAAATAGGTGAGCATGCGCCCGCCATCCGGCAGTGCAATGATGCGGTACTGAAGAACGCGGCCGCTCTTGAGGCGCATCTCGGTCGTGACAGGAGCGCCGCTTCTGATTTCGCCGATGCGTCGTGCCTTGTAGGCGTCCCATTCTTCATCCGTGACATCGTAGCTGCCGAGTGTTCGGCTCTTCTCCATGTCCTCTTCCAGGGAACGGGGCTTTTCATAATAGCTCGCGGGCATCTCCCAGATCTCGCGATAGGCCCGGTTGGCGAGGCGGATGCGGAAGTCGGGGTCGAGAAACAGGATGCCATACTGGATGGTGTCGAGAACGGCGTTGAGATCGCGCAATGCCGCTTCGGTTTCCTTCTTGGCCAGCTTGAGCTGCGCCTCTCTCTGTTTCAGCTCGGTGATGTCATTGAAGGCGAACAGCAGGGCAGGGGCGGATTCATAATCGGCGTAGCTTGCGTTCACCAGGGCCCAGAACTGCTTCCCATCGTGGCGCTGGAGGAGAACTTCCACGTCCTGGACGCGGCCTTCCTGCGATAGAATCTTGAGGATGCGCTCGCGATCGGCAGGATTTGCGTAATAGTTCGGCGCGGGCGTTCCCCGCAACTCCTCGGGTTTAAGGCCGATGGCCTCTGCTGTGCGGGCATTGGCATACAGGATCCGCCCGTCCGACATCCGGGTCACCACCAGCGGGAAGGGCGCCAGTTCCAGAAGGCGTCGCTGGCGCTGCTCAGCGAGCGCGATGGCATCGAGGGCCCGCTTCTGCTCGGTGATGTCCACATAGGTGAGCATGCGCCCGCCATCCGGCAGGGCCACGCAATGATAGCGCAGCACGTGGTTGTTCGGGGACTGGATCTCGATAGGAGCCTGATCGCAGCGCCGGATATCCTCCATGTTACGCTCGACGAAGGCGTCTTCGTACCCGAGGTCGATGCCGAGGGCCTGGCTGTGATGGGCAATCACATTGCGGATCGGCGTTCCCTTGGCGATCTGCGCCTCGGGCACGGCCCACATCTCCTTGTAGGCCCGGTTGGCAAGGCGGATCTTCAGGTCGGGGCTCAGGAATAATATGCCGTAATCGATGGTATCGAGGAGAGCGTTGAGTTCCCGATGGCGTGCCAGTTCCCGCTCGGCCTTCTCACGCTCTGCAAGCTCATGGGCCAATTCATCATTGAGCTTGGCGAGGCTCGCGCTTCGCTCGTTGAGCGCCGTCTCGCGGGCATCGATCTGCCGGGCCATCGTGGTGAAGGCGTCCGCCAGCTCACCGATTTCGTCATCACGGCGAAGATTGAGATGCGTCTTGAACTCCCCCTTGGCGACAGAACTTGTGGCGCGCACCAGGAGGCGCAAAGGAACGGCGATCTGGCTCCTGAGCGTCGAGCTCAAGATGACGATTTCGAGGATCAGTGCCAGGGCACCCATCAGGAGAATGAGGCGAGCCGTCTGCCACGCGCTCTCGGATGCGAGATCCAGAGGATAGACCGTGGCAAGGGTCCATGCAGGACCGCTGAGCTTCGTGACGGCAATCACCTGATTGTCGCTTTGATCGCGGATGACGGTCTGCTGTGGCGGGCGCTCCAGCGTCAATCGGTGAATTTCCTCGAGCTTGGCGTCACCGGTTTCGGAAATCGGCAAAGAGCCGCTGCGCGCCTGAATGGCATCCATGAAGCGGGGATGGGCGATGATCCGCCCTTCTTCGGAAAAGAGAATGTTATATGTGCCGCCCAGATCCGTGCTGACGGCTCGGCCGATCAGGTCATGAACGAGAATGTCCTGGCCGATCTGGATGGCCGGACGTCCATCCAGAAGGGCCGGGCGCGTGACCGATACGAGCCAGTCGTTGATACCGTAATCGAAGTAGAGTTCGGACCAGCGCTCCTTGACAGAGTCGGCGATCGCGCCGGTGCCTGCAACGAGGACGTCGTCCTTCTTGGCGGAGAGGAGGTTCAGCTTGCCCGAGATCTCCCAATCCCCCGCCCGCAAAGCCCAGGGCTGATCCGGCCAGTACATGATGACGGCGCCTTCCGGCGTCATCACATAGAGATTGGCGAACTGGCTCTTCCACGCAGGACCAAACTGCGTGATCAGATCGAAGGCAACGACAAGCCGGCGCTTGAGATCGCGCTCGATCATCACGTGCTTGCCGATGAATCCTGTGACGCCATAGGTCTTGAAGACATTTTCCGTCAGCCGCGTGGTTCCGTCGGGATGCTGCTCGAACAGGTTGGCAAAGCGCTGCTCCGCTCCTTGCGGGTCCATCTGGCTGATCTCGCGCAGATAGGCATCCGAGAATGTCCGAATATTGCTGCTGGCGAGGTCGAAGATCGCGCTTTCACGGACGCGTCTCTGTTCGACATACTGCTCAAGATTCTCAATGGCCTGTTGCTCGAACCCCGTCTTCACGTGCCAGTAGCTCATGATGGTGGCAGCTGCGACGACGAGGCTGATGCGGATCGCGATCTTGCGGAGCGTCAGCAGAGTGAGGGAACGCTTCGGACTCGTAATCTTTCGAGGCTCAACATGCTCGAAGCTTGTCATGGGACGGCTCTGGCGAGGGGCGGGAGGTCCTTGATGCCAAGCCTTCGGGCAATCCTGTCGTTAAAGAACAGCTCGCCTTCGCGATTATATGAAAGAGGAATGTCGCTGGGCTGAACGCCTTCGAGAATGCGAAGCGTTGCCTGGCCCACCCAGCGCCCCTGTTCCTGCGGGCTCTTCACCACTCCAATAAGGCTGACGGAGGTGAGCCACTCGAAATCCGTCCCGCTCGGGATTTCACTCTTCTCTTCCGCGAGGCGGGTGGCGTCGGCGAGATTCCAATCAGGCAGAGCTCCGACGCCGAGGATCATCAGCATGTCGACTTCCTTCTGAGCCTGCAGGAAGGCCTCCTTCCAGGCCGCATGCGTTTTCACGAAGTAAATCTTGTCGTAGGTGATTCCGAAAAGCCGTTCGTGATAGGTAAGCTCCTTGCGCTTGACCTGCGTATCCTCAGACAGAAAGCCGAGCTTCGGCCCCCGTGCGTGCCTCCGCAGCAGCTTTACGATTTGCGGGATCGGCGAGACCTCGACCATGCCCGTGGTATTGCGGTAGGGCAGGCCATAGGTGGAGGCGTCCCAGTTCAAGCCGCAGAAGACGACCGGGATCGAGGAATCACGCAAATAGGGCTGCACGAGGTATTGCGCGGCAGGGTCGTCGCTGGTCGTGACGACATGAGGCTTGAACTCGTCGATGAGACGTTTGGCTTCCAGGGCCGAGGCTCTAATATCGCTGTCGGAGGGGTGTCGCTTCGTGTCCATATGGAACACGCGCAGCTCGATATCCTTGCCCGTCAGCGTCTCCCGGAGAGCCGCCACGATCCGATCATTCCATTCGTTGCCCGCGTGGTAGGAATCGATGTGCAGCACCTTCTTCGACGCTTCCTGCGCTTGAACGCCTTCGGTTGCAGGAAGAACAGCCAAGGCGCAGACAAGGATGCGGGCGAGGGCTGCTCTCCGCATCCGGAATCCTGCATGCTCGAAACGTCGTGACATGGCATAATCCGATCGTGTGAACGTTCGATTGCCGTTGGCGGACACTTGTCCTTCTCACATGGTGCCGCGGGCCTATGCCTTGCTTGTGAGTTTCGCTTCTTAAACCATACTATGCCCCGAAACCGCTGCTCCCAACTCTTTTGCGTGATCACACCCCTTAAGGGGTAGTATTGATATAGTGATTCTTTCTTGGCGCTGGAGCTGAACGGAGCATCAAGGCTTATGAGACCTTTCGCAGTTTTTGTGCATGGTTTGAGGCGAGCCCGAAGCGCGGATTGCAGGCCTCGCAAGCGGCGACGATGTGGCTGTGGTCCGTTCCGCAGCATCCTCCCAGGACACAAAGCTGCGTCATCTTCCGGCGCAGCGATTGATAGTGACGCCCGAGCGCGGCAAGGTCGCCCGCATCCAGCGCGGTGGCGGCATCGAGTTCGGCATGGCTCAGGGTGGTGGCGTTGGCCCTGATGCCTTTGACCCGCTTAAGCCATGTATCCTCTGTCCCCACGGTGCTATCGAAATGCGTCGGGTGCGCACAGTTGACCATGGAGTAGATCGGGCCCGAACCGGCGGCTGCATACACTCGTTCGATTGCCTCCTGCAGGGTATCTCCGGAGGGCAAGCGGCCATCGGTCAGGAAATCTCCGCCGGAGAGTTGCGGCAGGTTCGATCGATACAGGGCCATGCTTCGCCTCTCCTCAAAACCATGTCCGGATTTTGAATGAAGAAGACATTCCGTTCTGTGATCCGGATCACACGGGATCATGCGTCGCAATGCTGCCGTCGTTCGCATGCGAACGATACAGACAGGATGGATGGAGCACGCGAATGCGGTTGCGACCCAACTCCACCCAGCCGCGGCGGCGCCAATCCTGAAGCTGCCGGTTCACGCTTTCGCGGCTTGCCCCGACGAAGATGGCGAGCTCCTCCTGGCTCACATGCAGCTCGCAGCCGTAATCCTCACTGAGCGCCACGAGACGATGGGCCAGCCGGGTTTCCAGCGGCAGCAGCGCACGTTCCTCCATTTGCCCGCTCATCCAGCGAATGCGCTCGCACAGGAGTTCGATGATCCTAATCGCGACGGACGGGCGCTTTTCGAGAAGGTTGAAGAAGTCGCGCCGAAGGACCGTATAGAGATCCGTCGGCTCAACCGCCACGGCATCGGCGGTTCGCGGGCGGCCGTCAAGAAGGGCAACCTCGCCGAAAACGTCGCCGGGACCGAGGAGATTGAGCGTCAGACGCCTGCCCGAGGAACTCCCTGTCGCGATGCGGATTCTCCCGCGACGCACGGCATAGAGCGCATCGCCTGGATCCCCTTTGAGAAAAAGTGTCTCTCCTGGATCGAGGTGCCGCGACACGCACAGTACCGCGATGGCTTCAATGGCGTCGTCTCCAAGACCTGCGAAGAAGGGATTGGCCTTGAGCAGAAGCGCCAGATTGTGCGGTCCAGCCATTGGGAGGCCTTTCGTGAAGGACGACGGAGCGTCGCCTGCAATGTGATCAAGGTCACAGAAGAGAAGGCCCAAGTCGCGCATCATCAATCGTGACGATGGTGGCCGGGAATGCCTGCCTTTTTCGCCAAGGATCGGACCTCGATCCGGTCCAGTCTAGCATCATAAGTGCTGGGAGGCATGCCATGACGCAGAACACTGCTTCACTGAACGGCTCGCTGAACTCGCCGTCAGGTTGGATTATGCGAGCCATCATTGAGAGTGCCACCCAATCCATCCGCTATTTCGTTGCGTCGATGAAAGAGGCTGCTGCTCATGAGGGGGATCGCCGGCAGCTCTACGCATGCATGCTGCAGGACATCGGACTCGAACCCTTCGACGCCCATTACGGCTGGCGCGGCTCAGGGCATTAGTGCTCGCGACCCTTTCCAGACGCACCTTCTCACGGAAGAACGAAGATGAGCCTGTATTCTCGCTATATCGGACCCAAGATCGTCAGCTGCCTTTGCGCGATGGAAGACATCACGGCGGAACGGGAGCGGGTTATCCCTCTCGCATGCGGTGTGGTGCTCGAAATCGGCATGGGGCCCGGTCTGAACCTGCCGTTCTACAATCCCCTCAATGTGACGAAGGTCATCGGTGTCGATCCGAATGATGCCTTCCTTCACCTCGGTGAAACGCGGCATCGCAACAGCCCGGTTCCTCTGGAAATCGTCCGTGCCCCGGCCGAGACGCTGCCCTTGGGAGATGCATCGATCGATACGGCCGTGATCACCTACACGCTGTGTTCGGTCGACGATCCCGAGCAGGCGCTCAAGGAGATTAGGCGCGTTCTCAAGCCCGAAGGCAGGGTGCTCTTCCTCGAGCATGGGCTGTCGCCGGAGGAGGATGTGGCGCGCTGGCAGCATCGGCTCAATCCGATCTGGCGATCCCTGGCGGTCGGCTGCAACCTCACGCGGCCGGTAGCGGCACTGCTCCAGCAAGCCGGCTTTTCCATCCAGGACATGGAGGAGTACTATCTGGGTGGGGCTCCGCGCGTGATCGGCTTTCACTGCCGCGGCATCGCTCAGGTCAGCTGACTCTACAAATCCTCCATCCTGTCCTATCTCTTCATTACAGCGCTGATCCGTTGACCGATGCTGTCGAACCGGTCGGTTTTTATTTTGCTCCAGTGCTGAGAATTTCGCGTGCCAACAGTGATAAAGCAGCATGTACAGTGTATTTTGTAAGCTTCCTGTCATTTAATCCGTATCTTCTTACTTACCTTGGGACATGCAGGTATCGTGACGATGCGACTTGCGGGAGCGAGGACGCATTCCGAAGCACTCGCTAGTTGCGGGAATCATAATCGACAGGAATGGCAGTATGTTATATTATTTATTGCCTGGTCAAAGATATTGCATCCTTCCTGCCAATAATGATTGCCGCACCTGCCATGATGCTGATTCCGCTGCGCCGCCTGTTTATCTTTCCCCTTCTTCTGCTCTTGAGTGCAGCTCCCGCACTGGCCGAGGATTGGGTAATTGTTAAGGTCACGGGCGAGGCGTGGATTTCAAACCCGAATGCACCTGTTGCCAGAGCGACGGCTGGAATGAGCGTTCCGGATGGCGCAACTTTCTCGACGAGCGACAATGCCCGCGCTCAACTGGAGCGGGGAGCCGAGAGTATTCTGGTTAGCCCCAATACGGTGATCACGCCGCAATCCTATACATTCTTCGGCACAAGCACGACGATTCAACAGCAGGTGGGCAGGATCGAACTTGAGGTTGAGAGACGCAACGTCAGGCATTTCTCGGTGAAAACCCCGTTTCTGGCAGCCGTCGTGAAAGGAACGCACTTCACGGTCTCCGTGTCCAGGGGCGGCGCGGACGTGCAGGTCGCGCGCGGATTGGTGGAAGTCTCCGATCTCAGGACTGGCGCCTCGGCAGATGTCCGTCCCGGTCAAAAAGCCATTGTCGGCGGGCCGGAAGGACACGGTCTTCGCGTGACTGGCGCAAGCGACACACCAGAGGTCAGAAGGGGACGGTCCCAGAATTCCGATGATGAGAACACCGGAACGAAGGGGCAAGCCGGCAGCAAAGGCAGTTCCGGGTCTACCCGTTCGGACAGTAATGCTGGCGGCAGCAATGGCGGCAAGGGCAGTTCCGGATCCGGCGGTTCAGGCAGTAATGCCGGTGGCAATGCAGGCGGTTCCGGCAACGGCGGTCATAACGGTAACGGCAAGGGCGGTAGCAATGGCAATGGTGGAGGCAGGAGCGACGCAAACTCAGACAACGGACGGGGAGGCGGCTCCTCCGAGGGCAATGGGAAGCGCTAGGGCATTCCACAACGTGGAAGGTTCCCGACAGCCGCGGCTTATCCTCTTTCCCTTGTGAGGGGCACGTGTTCCGACACGCAATCATCATCGGTTCCATCGCTTTCCTTGCAGGCTTGCTTCACAACGGAGGCACCCTCAAGCCCTTGAAGGATGGGCTTACAGAGCTTCGCTTTTCTGCCGCTCACCGAGATCCAACCGGCGGGATCGTACTGGTGGAGATCGATGCCAAGAGCATTGCCGAAATCGGTGAATGGCCGTGGCCCAGGCGCATTCATGCCGATCTGATCCGATCCATCGATCGCTTCGCGCCTTCCGAAATTGCACTCGACATTGATTTCAGCGCGCGGTCGAACGAGGTGGATGACAGCGCACTCGAAGCTGCTTTGCGGGGTGCGAAAAGCTCGGTTATCCTCGCCACGTTCAATCAGCCTGCGTCGTCGGACGCCCAAGATGACCGCACCATCGCCAGCCAGCCGCTTGTGCGTTTTCGGGATCATGCTTGGCTTGCGAGCGTCAATATAGAGCCGGATTCCGACGGGCACGTTCGGCGCTACCCCTATGGCGCCATGATCGATGGGAAGCTTCTGCCGTCGCTTGCCACGCTCTATGGCAGCGTTTCTCCGGGCACCGAGTCGTTCATTATCGATTTCAGCATTTCGGCAAGTGAGATTGATCGCATCTCGGTCATCGATCTTCTGCAAGGGCATATCGAGGCTCAGCGTTTGAGAGGAAAGAGAGTCATCGTCGGTGCTGGCGCGATTGAGCTGCGCGACGTCTTTCAGGTGCCTCACTATGGCCTGATCTCCGGATCGCTTCTCCAGGCGATCAGTGCGGAGACGATCGTGCAGGGACGGGCGCTTGAGGAAACGGGGCAAAAAACCGAATTCGTCGGCTTGATCATGCTGGCGGTTCTGGTTTGGGCGTCAAGACGCTCCAAATGGCACCACGCTCTCACCGCGCTGATCGGCTGCGCCGTTGTGGTGGAAATCTGCGCCTTCGCCCTGCAGGCTTTGCGTGCCGTCAGTCTCGATACCTCGGCTTGGCACGTCGCTGTTCTAGGCTTCATGGCTGTCACGGTCGGACGGGAGATCGACCTGCGTCGTCTTCTCCTCGCACTTTCAAACACAGAGCGTCATAACCTGAAGATTGTGCTCGACCAGGTCGTCTCGGACAATTTCGACGGCATCATCGTGGTCGATGACGAAGGAACCATCCAATCGATCAGCCGCTCCGCAGCACAGATCCTCAAGCCGGGACGCCGCAACTGGATCGGGCTTCCTGTCAAGGAACTGGCACCGGTTGAAATGCTGATGGCAATGAGAGACGCCATCGCCGATTGCGCTCACCGAGAATGGCGCGGAACTGCGCTGCGTGAGCTGCGCCTGCAGGGTGACGGTGCCGACGAGCGGGTGCTCGAATACGTCGTGACTCCCTCGCGTTTGCAGGAGAGTATAGAGGCGACCGATGGCAGACCTGCGGACCGTTTCGTCGTTTGTCTGAGTTTCAGGGATGTCACAGAACGCAGGCGTGCCGAGCAGCGTCTGGAATATCTTGCTCACTATGACACACTGACCGGACTGCCCAACCGCAACCGTTTCACGGAGTGCCTCCACGAAGTACTGAAGGCGAAAACTGCAGGAGCGCCTTCCGGAGCTGTTCTCTATTTCGATCTCGACCGCTTTAAGACCGTCAACGATACCTTCGGGCATGGCACTGGGGACCTTTTGCTGCAGGCCGTAGGTCGTCGAGGACTCGAGCTCGTTCCACTTCCGCATGTTTTTGCACGCTTCGGTGGAGATGAGTTTGCCGTGTTCTGGCGTGAGCCGATCACGAAGGAGAATCTCGAAACCCTTGCGCGGCGCCTGATCGAACAACTCAGCGATCCTTACGATATCACTGGCAATCGTCTGATGATCGGCGTCAGCGTCGGCATTGCAACGATTGATGAAGCGGCAAGCGAGCCCGATCTCGTCATGAAACAGGCAGATGCCGCGCTCCACAGGGCAAAGAAGGCTGGACGCGGGCTTCATTGCTTCTACGAACCGTCGATGGAAGTGGAACTGCGGGCCAGACAAAAGCTGGAGATGGAGCTTTGGGATGCCCTGGCGCGACAGGAATTCCAAGTGGTCTACCAGCCGCAATTCGACCTCGGCAGCCGAAAGCTCGTTGGTGTGGAAGCGCTTTTTCGCTGGCCTCATCCGGAGCGCGGAATGGTGCCGCCCGACGAATTTATCCCTATTGCGGAAGAAGTCGGCATGATGGAAACGCTCGGCGAGTGGGTTCTGTACGAGGCATGCCGCGAGGCCGCTCGGTGGCCCCAGTCTATCAAGCTTTCGGTGAATGTATCGCCAGTCCAATTCACACGTGGCAATTTCGCCATGTCTGTCGCGAAAGTGCTGGCCGATACGGGCCTGCCGGCAGACCGGCTGATGCTTGAGCTCACTGAATCGCTCTTTATTCAGGAAAGCGGTACGGTTCGCAGCGTCATGGCCGAGTTGAAGTGTTCCGGAATTGGATTTGCTCTCGATGATTTCGGAACCGGCTACTCCGCGCTCGGCTATCTGCGGAAATTTCCCATCGAGGCCATCAAGATCGATCGTTCATTCGTTTCCGGAGTTCCGGACGATGTGGAAGCGATGGCAATCGTGCAGACTATTGTTGCCCTGGGCCGAGGCCTTGGAATTCGCCTGATCGCCGAGGGGCTGGAAACATCGGATCAGATCCGCGTGCTCCAGGAAATCGGATGCCAGGAAGGTCAGGGTTACGGTCTGGGTCGCCCCCAGTCGGCCCAAGTCATCATGGCGCTGCTCAGTTAAGGTTCTCAACCGAATTAGAAGACAGGGCTCGACTGCTTCGGCTGCATTATCAGAGCGGCCTGAAGACTCGCTCCCTCCACGTTCTGCCCTAAATCCGCCCTGTGCAGGACGAACCTCTTCCAACGCGTCGGCGTACAAGGCTTCTTCCGACCATTCTCGGGCGGCTCGCCCTCACTGCTGCACTTGGGCTTGCAGTCCTGGCGGGACTGGTCTGGGGCGAAGTCTTTGTCGTCCCGAGACATCTCAATCCGTTCGCGCCCTTGCGGGTGGCGGATGAGGTGAACTGGCTGACGCGGATAAAGCTCTCGCGTCTCGAGAGCAGCGGGACGCAATGCCTTGGAGTGCTGGCGGGGTCGGATGTTTCCTACAGACCCGTTTCGGATCGTGAGAGCAGGGATGGCTGTGGCTTGTCCAGTGCGGTTGAGATGACGGAGGCTTCGCACGCCTTAAGCCGGAGCTTCACGGCTTCATGTCCTCTCGCTGTCGCCTGGGCGCTCTTTGACCGCCACGTCGTCGGACCATCTGCTCGCAGACATCTCGGGCAGGATGTGGTGCGCGTCGTCCATTTCGGCACTTACGCCTGCCGCAACATCAATCACCGCACTGAAGGTCGGCGCAGCGAACATGCGACCGCCAATGCAATCGATCTCGCAGGCTTCGTGCTGGCAGACGGACAGCAGATCACGGTGAGAAGCGACTGGGCGGGAAGTGATCCCCGCCGCGCGGCTTTTCTGCGGGACGTCCGAGATGGCGCCTGCAGGCTCTTCGACGTCGTGCTCAGTCCCGATCACAACGAAGCCCATCGCGATCACTTCCATTTCGACATGGGTATCCATCGCGCATGCCGATGAGAAGAGACCGGCGTCTTATCGCATTTCATGGAAAGCGACCTTGGCTTTTTCAATGACGCGGACCTCCGGGTCACATCAGCCGATGTGCTCCTTCAAGAAGTCAGCATCGGGTTGGTCTCCGCGTCTGGGATCAATCCGATGCTTCAGTTGACGGCGTATGAGGGAGTGTCGCCCATCAGGGCCGCCTTGGCGGCCAGAAGCAGCGCCTCGCCGAGCTCGCGGGCATGCTCGGGCGTCATCGCCACCGGCAGCTGCCGGCGCACGCCGCGCTCGTATTCCTCCGGCGAGGTCGCCATCTCGATCACCATCATCGCATCGCGGCCATCGAGCGTGCCGACCGAGAAGCTGGTGAGCGCGCCGATCAAGTCCATGTCAGGTTTCATTGGTTTTGCCCCTACGGTGTTGTTGGGACAAACCTACTGAAATCTCCATGCCGTGTCTGCTCTCCGGCCAGAGAGTGGATTGTGTTACGTTGCTGAAAAGGCAGGGAAAATCGCCAGCAGGACCCAGACCCTGCGCCATTGTGAAATCACGATACAGCGCGAACGCCACATTAGCGTTTCTTATTCGAAACCTTGATGGCAACCTGCCGTGCCTCGAGCCCTGATTGCCCTTTAAAGGACAAGTTCGTCCCTGAGGCTTCCCGAACCGTTCGTTCGGCAGTGACGGTCTTCGACCGGATGGGTGAACAGGTGCGATTTTTATTCGCGACCCAGCGTATCAAAGTCCAGCTTGGTGCGTTGAGAAAGAGGTAACTTGGGCATTGGTCAACTGACCGAGGGCAGGGGCGGAGGTCATCATGCTTCGTCGTTTCTGGTGTACTCTCGCGTGCCTTATTCTCACCGGCGGTTTTCTCGATGGGGCACCGGCCTCCGCTGAGCCTCCACTCGATTTGGCTCTTGTCATCGCTGTTGACGTGTCTTCCTCGATGGAAGCAGGGGAGCAAGGCCTGCAGCGCTCCGGTTTTGCAGAGGCTTTTCGATCCACGCTTGTCCATGAGGCCATCCAGAACGGCACAGCGGGGCGAATCGCTGTCACCTATGTCGAGTGGTCCGGAGCCAAGGATCAGGTGGTGCTCGTTCCCTGGACGGTCATCGATGGTCCGGAAAAAGCGAATGCCTTCTCCAACTATCTCTCCAGCAAGCCAGTGCGCCAAGCAGGCATGACATCAATCTCCGGAGTAATCGACTTCAGCCGCAATCTGTTCACGGACCTCGGCAAAATCTCCTCGCGCCGCGTGATCGACATCTCGGGGGATGGCCCCAACAACGACGGGCGCAAGGTTGAACTCGCGCGGGATGAGGCAATCGCGGAAGGCATCACGATCAATGGCCTGCCAATCATGTTCGGTCGCGCCTCGAACAGCCCCGAGATGGAGGGGCTGGATGTGTATTATCGGGAATGCGTGATCGGCGGCGTCGGGTCCTTCATGATCCCTCTGCACGACCCGGAGCAATTCGCCATGGTCATCCGCACCAAGATCATGCGCGAGGTCGCCGGACGTGAGAATCCGTCTCCACAAGTCCTTCCGGCGCAGTCGCGCATGAACTGCGTGACTGGCGAAAAGAAAAGCGAAGACGACCTCAGCGTCGAAAAAGATCCGTGAGTGTCCTCAGTTCATGAGGCCGGCGGCCTTCAGCGCCCTTGTAATGACAGCGCCGACATCCGGGATGGAGATAGGCGCTTGCTTCCTGCGCTCCTGCGAAGCAGTGACAGATGGCGAAATCTTTCCGGCTGACATGGGCTTCGACACGGTGCTTGCGGGCTTCTTCGATATACCGCGCCCGGTGAGGCCCCAAAACTTCGCGATGTGATAGCTCGATGAGATCCCGGCCTCGAGCAGGAACGGGCCTGCAGTGCCGTAATTGTTCTCGCCGTCTCCCGTGGCGAGCGGCGTGCCATGGGCCATCCCGGTGATGACGTATTCCTCGACTACGTCATCACCGGAATCGTTTGTCCAGACGCGACGCGGATAACCATCCACGATGTCGTTCCTGCTGGGACCTCTCGAAAGGCCATGGACATTCGTCCATTGCTTGATGATTTCGCCTGCATTGAGGGGCTTCACGGTAGCATCGGCACTGCCATGCCAGACAGAGACCTTGGGCCAAGGCCCGCGATGCGGAGAGGCCCGGCGTACCAAATCGCCCCATTCCTGGGCAGGGCGTGTCTGCCCTTGGAACATGCACTCGAACGCTTCCGAGACACTCGTGGCGCATCGATAGGGGAGGCCCGCAATGATGGCCCCACCAGCGAAGACGTCCGGGTAAGCGGCCAGCATGGTCGCCGTCATGGCGCCGCCTGCCGAAAGACCGGTCACATAAATACGGTCACGGTCGACGCCGTGATCGCGAATGGCGCGCTCCACCATCTGGCGGATCGAGGCGGCTTCGCCCCGGTCGCGTTCAATGTCCCCGGTCTGGAACCAGTTGAAGCAGCGATTCGGGTTATTGGCATCCTGCTGCTCGGGGAAGAGCACGACAAAGCCGTACCGCTCGGCCAGAACCGACCAGCCGGAGCCGTAATCATAGCCCGCAGCACTCTGTGTGCAGCCGTGAAGAACCACGACGAGGGCAGGGGAGGCCTCGAGTTCCGGCGGCGCATAGGTGAACATGCGCAGATTGCCGGGGTTGGGGCCGAAGCTTTGTGTTTCCGTCAGGCGGCTTGGGGCCGTCGCGGAAGGTTCCAGCGAGGCTGCGGTTGCGGCCGAGGCCTTCATCAACCTTTCCCATTGGCTTCGGTAGCGAGCCAATTGGTGAATCATGCTTCCCAAGCGCTGCATCAGGCTTATCCTTCAGGTTTCCGAATGTCAGATAACGCCTTACAGGAGCTCTTGTTGCGATGCAAAAAAGATATTTTGCGATGCAGCAAAAATATCCCGATCGCATAGGATTGTTGCCGCGAGGCGATGCTGGAACGTCAACTAACGTCTCGCGGTGGAGTTCAGAGGGGAGGTCAGCGCTTCAGTTGACGGCGTATGAGGGAGTGTCGCCCATCAGGGCCGCCTTGGCGGCCAGAAGCAGCGCCTCGCCGAGCTCGCGGGCATGCTCGGGCGTCATCGCCACCGGCAGCTGCCGGCGCACGCCGCGCTCGTATTCCTCCGGCGAGGTCGCCATCTCGATCACCATCATCGCATCGCGGCCATCGAGCGTGCCGACCGAGAAGCTGGTGAGCGCGCCGATCAGGTCCATGTCAGGTTTCATTGGTTTTGCCCCTACGGTGTTGTTGGGACAAACCTACTGAAATCTCCATGCCGTGTCTGCTCTCCGGCCAGAGAGTGGATTGTGTTACGTTGCTGAAAAGGCAGGGAAACTTGTTCCCCAAGCCGCGGAGCGTCGGGAGGCTTGGCCATATTGATGAAGATCAAGGCTGCTTGTGCTGGAGCCGGGTAGAAGAACCTTCAGTGGCTCTTTCGGCCCGCCGTCCATCCGTCTTAAGGGAACAGACCATGCCGGATCTCGCAAAACTCGCCGAGGATCTCAAGCGCACCCGGGATGAGATCCGGCTGACAATCCATCTCGGCTCGAAAGAGGTGCAGGACGAATGGTCCGAACTCGAGCAGCGTTGGAGCTCCTTCGAGAGCAGGGCTGAGCTCGACAGGAGCGTCAAGGATGTGGGTGATGCCTTGAGAATCCTCGGCTCCGAGCTGAGGGAGGCCTATGCGCGCCTTCGACAGGCGCTCTGATCATGGCGCGCTCTTCTCATATTCATCATGAGCTTGCCTCTCTTCATGCAGAGCTGAACAAGCCGTCACATGCCGCCACCAAGACGAAGTCGCATTCCGCGAAGCACAACGTGAAAAGCGATCTTGTCGAAGAGGCCGATCCATCCTTCACTGCGGATCTCGAAGAGCAGCTGAAGGAACTGAGCAAGGCTTTGTCCGAGTACACCGGCAGCGCCGAAGATTTTATCGCCGCGCATCCGCTGGCGTCCGTGCTGGGCGCTGTCGTCCTAGGGGTGACGATCGGACGAATGATGGAAAGGGCTTGAAAACCATGATGGACAGCGTCGTCCGCAATCTTCGCGTCCTCTGGCGCGCCGAGTCGATCATTGCCGACATCCGCTTCCGGCAGATGATGACCCGTTCCTCCTTGAGGGGAGCTGCGGCTCTTCTCGGACTTTTCGCGTATTTCATGGGCAATCTCGCCGTGTTCTTCGCGCTCGACCGGACGTTAGGCTCCGTCTGGGCTGCCGCCATCATCGCCCTTGGCAACCTCGTTGTCGCCGTCGTGCTGTTGGTGTTTGCTGAAAAGTCGAAGCCAGGACGGGAGATGGAGCTGGCGCTCGAAGTGCGCAATTCAGCGATCCAGGCACTCGAAGGGGATGCAGAAGCCATTCAGGAACAACTCACGGAACTGCGCGATGAGGTGCGCGGCATGAAGCAAGCCGTCGTGGGTTTCGTGCGGCACCCGATCGACTCCGTTCTGCCGTCGATGCTCGTGCCGCTGGCAGGAGCCGTGATAAAAAACCTTAAAAAATCTGCCGCGAGCGAATCCTGAATTCGTCCGCATCAATAGAAAGAGGCCGGAGCGCTTTCGCGTTCCGGCCTCTTTTGCGTTCTTAGTGGCGCTTATCGGAGGTGCGCTTTTTGTCTTTCGGCTGCTTGTAATCCTTCGGGCTTTTGTGCTCGCGAGGCGGCTTGCCTTCTTGAGTGCGTTTGCCCTCTCGCGGACCTTTGCGCTCCGAAAACTCGCCCCTGTCCTTCGGACCCTTGCGCTCGGAGAATCCGCCTTTCTCCTTTGGACCTTTGTGCTTAGGCCCATCCCAGGACTTTCCGCCATGCGGCGCATCGGCGGGCTCGATGCGGATATCCTCGTCATTGGCCTTGCGCACGGCAGCGGCGAATTTCGGCGCGTGGGACTTGGCGATCTGGAATTTCGATTCCCTGTCGAAGATCTTGATCGAGCCGATCTCCTTCTTCGTCACATGGCCGAGACGGCAGATGATGGGCAAAAGCCAACGGGGATCGGCATTGTTGCGGCGCCCCACGCTCATGCGGAACCACACCATGTCTTCCGACGCGCCGTATGCGCCATCTTCCGAAGCGCCGCGCCCCCATTCTTTTCCACCGCGCGCGCGCTCATCCTGGCGTTCGCGCTTGTCCTTGCGCTGACGCGGCCCACGATCCTCGCCGGGATCGAAAATCTCTTCGGGGGCGGGCAGGCGTGAACGATGGAAGCGCGCCAGGGCATTGGCAATCTCCTCGGCGGATTTCTGCGCGAGCAGGACGCGAGCCATGGCAAGATCTTCTTCCGTCGTCTCTTCGGAGAAGATGGGATCCTGCATCAGGCGCTCGCGATCGAGCGTGCGGATGTCCTCCGCCGAAGGAGGACCGGCCCAGGCCGCGTCGATGCCGGCCATGTCGATCAGGCGCTCGGCCTTGCGACGGCGCGTATAGGGCACGAGCATCACGCACACGCCCTTGCGACCGGCACGGCCCGTACGGCCGCTGCGGTGCAGGAGCGTTTCGTGATCGTTCGGCAAGTCGACGTGAATGACCAGGCCGAGATCGGGCAAGTCGATGCCGCGAGCGGCAACGTCGGTGGCAACGCACACGCGGGCACGTCCATCGCGGAGGGCCTGAAGAGCATGGCTGCGTTCGCTCTGGCTGAGTTCTCCGGAGAGAGCAACAGCGGCGAAGCCGCGTTCCATCAGGCTCGCATGCAAGTGGCGCACGGCCTCACGGGTATGGCAGAACACCATTGCGCCGCGGCTTTCATAGAAGCGCAGCACGTTCACGGTGGCGAGCTCCGTCTCGTTCGGCGCGCAGCGGATGGCACGATACTCGATGTCACCGTGCGGCTCGTTCTCCACCAATGTGTCGATGCGGTGCGCATCGCGTTGATAGCGGCGCGCCAGTGCCACGATGTTCTTCGGCAAGGTGGCGGAGAAGAGCAACGTGCGGCGCTGCTCGGGCGTGGCGTCGAGGATGAACTCGAGATCCTCGCGGAAGCCGAGATCGAGCATCTCATCCGCTTCGTCGAGCACCACGACCTTCATCTTCGATGTATCGAGGCGTCCGCGCTCCAGGTGATCGCGCAGGCGGCCCGGCGTGCCGACGACGATGTGGCAGCCATCTTCCAGGGCCCGCTGCTCGCGGCGCACATCCATGCCGCCGACACACGACACGACACGGGCACCGGCCGGGCCATAGAGCCAGATCAGCTCGCGATGGACCTGAAGCGCCAGCTCACGGGTCGGCGCAATGATGAGCGCCAGCGGTTCGCGCGGCGCACCGAGGCGCTCCGCATCGCCGAGCAGGGTGGAGGCCATGGCCAAGCCATAGGCGACCGTCTTGCCGGAGCCAGTCTGGGCAGACACGAGAAGATCCCGGTCGAGGGCGTCGTCTCCAAGAACGGCGGCCTGGACGGGGGTGGGGTCGTTATAGCCACGATCGGCAAGGGCGCGTTCGAGGCTGGGATTGGTCTTGGGGAAAGGCATGGGAATGGGGCTGAACCGGTTCGAGGGAGCTCAAAGGCTCCGATAAATGTGATCAGCCGGAGGTGGTGCCGTCGTCTATTTCGTCGATGGACACCAGGAAAACGACATCGATGTTGATGCCGTCAGAGTCTTCGTCGTCTTCGACCTCGTCCTCATCCTCTTCGTCCAGAACCTCATAAAACGCATCGATTTCGTCCTCGGATGCGGGTCTGGTTGTCAAGGCAGCTGAGCCGTCCCAAAGGAAGCGGCCCTCGCTCTTAAACGACTTTAAGTCATCTTTAAAGCTCTCGCTCAAAAAGAGCTCCTGGGCCTGCTCCTGATCGGCATTGGTCACGGCAACCGCCTTGCCGGCAATCTCCAGGGTAACCATGGCATGTCCTTCATCGCGCAAGCTGGCCTCTTTGCTAACGCGCATCTGGGCATTTCGATCAATCCGGCAGAGCTTTAAGCTCTACAACGTGTAACGCAGGGCCTCGCTGGCGGATCTCAGGGACGGCAGGAAGCGCTCCTCCATCTCGGAGGCCGGCACGCGTGCAACCTGCGCGCTGATGTTGAGGGCAATGGTGACCTGGCCGTTCTTCTGGACCAGGGGCACGGCAATGGAGCGAAGGCCGAATTCCAACTCCTCGTCGACGAAGGCATAACCTTTCTGGCGTGTCGTCTCCAGCACGGCGCGGAATTCATTCTTGTCCGTGATGGTTTTCGGGGTTCGAGGCTCCAGGCGCACCCGCTCGAGATAGTCCTCGATGGTCTCAGGAGGCTGGTGGGCCAGGATCGCCCGTCCGAGCGACGTGCAATAGGCGGGCAGGCGGCTGCCCACGCCCAAGCCGATGGACATGATGCGGCGTGTGGCCGAGCGGGCGATGTAGACGATATCGTCGCCATCCAGAATGGCCGCGGAGCTCGACTCGCCCGTCTCCTCCGAGATCCGCTCCAGAAAGGGCTGCAGGCGCGTGGCAAGCGCCGTGGAGGAGAGATAGGCATAGCCAAGCCTGAGGATGCGCGGGCTCAAGGAGAAATAGCGCCCATCGAAATCCGCGTAGTTGAGCCGGGTGAGGGTGCGAAGATATCGGCGGGCGGCCGCGCGGGTGATGCCCGTGATCTTGGCCACATCGGACAGGGTCAGGCGGGGCCGGTTGGCATCGAAGGCTTCGATGACCAGAAGGCCTTTCTCAAGGCTCGCGACGAAATCGCGGTCCTCGCCGCTCTGACTGTCGATCTCCTGAGCCATGCTGCTCTCCAAAGAGGGTGTTCGACTCATGTGGACTTGACACCGTGCCCCTGAATCGTCCTTGATGTTCGGTATGGTAATCAATGTTCGCAATGCGCACAAGCTGATAACGCCATAAGCCAAGGGACCGCGATCCACCCAAAGAGATCTGCGGCTCAGAGGGAAGGAAACGAGGATGACAGCAGGCAAGAGAATTCTGGGCGCGGCCATCGGCGCATTGCTGATGAGCTCCGTCTCCGCATACGCCGAGACCGTCAAGGTCGGCATCATCGGCCCGTTCTCGGGTCCGTTCGCCCTGCAGGGAAAGAACTTTCAGGCGGGTGTCGAAGCCTACATGGCGCTGAACGGAAAATCCGTGAAAGGTCATGATGTCGAAGTCATCTATCGCGACCTTCCGGCGGCAAACCCTGCGCAATCCCGCGCCCTGGCGCAGGAACTGGTGGTGAAGGAGAAGGTGCAGTATCTCGGCGGGGTCTACTTCACGCCTGACGCCATGGCGATCACGCCCTTGCTCGCCCAGGCCAACACGCCGCTCGTCATCTTCAACGCGGCGACCTCTGCCATCATGAATACCTCGCCGCTCGTGGTCCGCACGTCGTTCACGACCGCGCAGACGACGACCCCTCTCGGCAAGGTGGCCGTCGATGAAGGGGTCAAGAAGGTCATTTCCGTCGTCAGCGATTACGGCCCCGGCATCGATGCGGAGAATGCGTTCAAGAAGGCTTTCGAGGCAGCCGGCGGCCAGGTGGTCGAAGCCATCCGCATGCCGATGAACACCACCGATTTCAGCCCGATCATGCAGCGCGTGCGTGACTCCGGGGCTGCCGGCGTGTTCGCCTTCCTGCCCTCCGGCCCGCCTACCCTGGGCTTCGTGAAGGCGTTCAACGAGACGGGCCTGAAGAAGGCCGGCATCAAATTCTACGCGCCGGGTGACCTCACGCAGGAATCCGATCTGCCGGCGCTCGGCGAAGCGGCCGAGGGCCTGAAGACCAGCTTCCATTATGCGGTGGCCCATGACAGTCCGGAGAACAAGAAGTTCGTCGAGGCGGCCACCAAGGCCATCGGCTCGGCGGACCAGCTCTCCTTCCCGGCGGTCGGTGCTTATGACGGCATGCACGTCATCTACAAGATGATCGAAGCCACTGACGGCAAGCAGGATGCCAAGAAGGCGGTCGACGCCGTGAAGGGCCTGTCCTGGACCAGCCCCCGCGGGCCGGTGCGCATCGAGCCCGAGACGCGCCACATCACGCAGAACATCTATCTGCGCGAGGTCGCGAAGGGCGCCGACGGAAAGTACTTCAACAAGGAAATCCAGACCTTCCCGGACCAGAAGGATCCCGGTCTCGCCACGCAGTAAGGTGGTGTCGTCTAAGATGGATGCAATCGGTTGGCGATTGCATCCATCGCCTGCCTCTTCAAGCCATCTCGGTGAGCGAGCGGAACACGATCGATGCAGACTATCTTGAGCATTGCGACCGATGCCCTGGCCTTCGGCATGGTGTTGTTCATCATCTGCATCGGCCTGTCGCTCACGATGGGCCTCATGCGGGTCGTCAATCTCGCCCATGGCGCGTTCGCGATGATCGCGGGCTATATCGCATCCTACGCCGCGCGGGATCTTGGGCTCGGCTATGCGGCTGCGATCTTTCTCGCGATCATCGGCACCATCATCATCTCCATTCCGCTCGAGCGTTTTCTCTATCGGCGAATCTATGGCAGCCCTGAATTGACCCAGGTGCTGATGACGATCGGCATCACCTTCTGTGTGATCGGCATCACCAATTATTTCTTCGGCCCGACCCTGAAGACCATTCCTCTGCCTCAAGCCTTGAGTCAGCCGGTGGACATAGGCTTTCGCACCATTGCCGCGCATCGTCTCTTCGTGATCGCCTGCGGCGTGGTCGTTGCTGCCGGTCTGTGGTATCTCATCGAACGCACGAGCTTCGGCATCAAACTGCGGGCAACGGTCGATAATGCCGCCATGAGCGATGCGCTCGGCGTCCGCACCCAGGTTGTCTATGCCGTCAGCTTTGCCATCGCTATCGGCCTTGCCGCCCTCGGCGGCGTGGTCGGCGCGGAGTTCCTGCCGATCGAACCTTATTACGCGCTGCGCTACATGGTGATGTTCCTCGTCGTCGTCTCGGTCGGCGGCGCAGGGTCCATCCTTGGTGCCGTCATCGCGTGTCTCGTGCTGGGACTGGTCGATACGACAGGGCGTTATCTCATGCCTGAATTCGGCAATTTCTTCTTCTATGCCGCGGTGATCCTCATCGTCTGCCTGTTCCCGCGCGGCTTCCTGGGAAGGGCTCAGTAACATGCAGCTCATGGCTCAGGCAGGACCAGTAACGGCAGCTCCCAGGGCGAAGAGCCCGTGGTGGCGCGACGTGATCGGGATCGTGGCGATCATCGCTTTCGGGGCGGTAGGCTATTGGCTGTTCCCCGACAATCTCGCGCTTCTCACCCGGATCATCGCGGTTGCGCTTCTGGTGCTGTCGATCGATCTGATCGTCGGCTATTGCGGCGTGGCTACTCTCGGACAGGCGGCCCTGTTCGGCGCTGGCGCCTATGCGGCAGGCATTGCCTGCGTGAACGGCGTCACGGAGCCGATGACGCTGCTTGCCATCGGCGCGGTTGCAGGCGCTGCGGCCGGGCTTGTTGTGGGTGCGATCATGCTCCGGGCCCACGGGCTCGCGCAGCTCGTCCTCTCTATCGCCATCGTGCAGCTCTTTCATGAAGCCGCGAACAAAGCCTCCGCTTACACGGGCGGCAGCGATGGATTGGCGGGGCTGATGGTGAGCCCGCTCTTCGGGATCTTCGAATTCGATTTGTGGGGCAAGACGGCTTATGTCATGGGCCTTGCCCTTCTGCTCATCGTCTTCGTCGCGTTGAAATTCATCGTCGCGTCGCCCTTCGGCATGTTGTGCCGCGGTATCAAGCAGGATCCGGTGCGCATCCGTGCCATGGGAGCCTTCGTGTTCCCGGTGCTTCTGAAGATGTTCGTGATCTCGGGGGCGGTGGCCGGCATCGGCGGAGCTCTTGCCGCCATCTCCACGCAGGTCGTCGGCCTCGACAGCGTCAGCTTCGAGCTCTCGGCCAATGCGCTCGTCATGCTGGTTCTCGGTGGCCTTGGCACACTCTATGGCGCGCTGATCGGAACCGTGATCTTCATGGGCTTCGAGCATGTAGTCTCCGCCATCAACCCGTTCCACTGGATGACGATGGTGGGTGCGCTGCTGATCGCCGTTGTGCTGGCTGCTCCCGGAGGCTTGAGCAGCCTGGTCGAAAGGTTCTCCGGATCGAGGGAAGGGAAGGCATGAGCGATCTCTTCCGCGTCGAGAACCTGTCAAAGTCCTTCGGCGGCCTGGCGGTGAGCCGCGACATCTCACTGTCGATGCCAGCGGGCGAGCGCCTGGCTCTCATCGGCCCGAACGGTGCCGGCAAGACCACTTTCGTCAATCTGGTCACAGGCCAGCTCAAGCCCAGCGCCGGACGCGTCGTTCTCCATGGGGAGGACGTGACGCAAGTTGGCGCCGTGCAGCGTGTGCGAAAGGGGCTGGTGCGGACCTTCCAGGTCACGCGACTCTTCTCGGAACTGACGCCCGAGGAGCATGTCACTCTCACCGTGCTGCAGCGGGAAGGAAGGGCCACGCGGATCCTGAGCCGTTTTCGCGGCAATTCCACTGTCGCTGATGAGGTGCATGATATTCTGGGCACCCTCGGCCTGCTCGAGGTCGCGCGCCGGAAGGTCGGCGAGATCGCCTATGGCCAGCAGCGCCTGCTGGAAATCGCCATTGCGCTCGCCCTCAGGCCGAAAGTGCTCCTGCTCGACGAGCCTGCTGCCGGCGTGCCCTCCATCGACACACCGCGCATCGAGCAGGCGCTGGAGCGGCTTCCGCCGAGCCTCGCCGTGCTCATGATCGAGCACGACATGGATCTGGTGTTCCGCTTCGCCAAGCGCGTGGTGGTGCTGGCGGCGGGCGAGATTATCTTCGAAGGATTGCCGTCGGATGTCGCTGCCGATCCGAAGGTGCGCGAAGCCTATTTGGGGAATTATGCCAATGCCCGCAGCGTCGCTTGACGTCAAAAACCTGAGCGCGGGTTATGGCCCGACCATCGTGCTGGAGGACGTGTCCTTTTCCGTGCCGCCCGGCGCGCGTCTGTCGATCCTCGGCCGCAATGGAATGGGCAAGACCACCTTGCTCTCGACGCTCATGGGCCTGAACCGCCGCTATGGCGGGGAGATCCTGGTCGGCGGCAAGGATCTGTCGTCCTTGAAAAGCTCCGAGCGCGCCAGGCAGGGCATCGGCCTCGTGCCGCAGACGCGCGACATATTCCGCTCGCTGACTGTGGAGGAAAACCTGATCGTCGGCATCAAGGACCGCCCGCGCAGCGTCATCCATGAGGCCTACGACATGTTCCCGCGTCTCTTCGAGCGCCGGAGCAATCTCGGCTGGCAATTGTCCGGCGGCGAGCAGCAGATGCTCTCCACGGCCCGCACGATCTTGGGGCGTCCCTCCGTGCTGCTCCTCGACGAACCGCTCGAAGGCCTGGCGCCGGTGATCTGCGAGGAGCTGATGGCGGCCTTCACGCGCTTGGCTTCGAGCGGCGAGATGACGATCCTGCTCGTGGAACAGCGCCTGGAGAGCGCGCTCGATTTTGCCGAATCCGTGCTGATCCTGGAGCGAGGCCGCATCGTCTGGCAGGGCACGAGCGAGGCTCTGCGGGCCGATTCCGGCTTGGTCGAACACTATATCGGCGTCGGCTCGCTGCATTGAGGTCAAGGCATGGCATTCATTCGTGCAAACGGCATCGTTCTTCACCATCAGGTCACCGGAGGGCCTGATGGCCCCACGCTTGTCTTCAACAACTCGCTCGGCAGCGATTTCCGCATCTGGCAGGACATCGCGTCCGCCTTAGCCGACCGTTTCCGTGTTGTTCTCTACGACAAGCGCGGACACGGCCTCTCCGATGCGCCGCCTGCGCCCTACACAATCGACGATCATACGGACGACCTCTTCGCGCTGCTCGATCACCTTAAGGTCGACAGCGCAGCCCTGGTCGGCCTCTCCGTCGGCGGCATGATTGCGCAACGTGCGGCTGTCCGTGCGCCTCAAAGGGTGAAGGCGCTGGTGCTCTGCTGCACGGCGGCGAGGATCGGTACGCCGGAGCTTTGGGCTGAGCGGATTTCCGCCGTCGAAAAAGGTGGCATCGGGCCCATCGTCGAAAACGTTCTGCAACGCTGGTTCACGCCGGCATTTCGTGAGATGCGCAAGGACGACGTCGCCGGCTGGCGCAACATGCTGGTCCGCATGCCCACCCACGGTTATGCCGGAACCTGCGCGGCCATCCGCGATGCCGATCTGACATCCGATGCAGGCAGGATCGACGTTCCTACCCTCTGTGTCGCGGGTGATCAGGATGGTTCCACGCCGGCCGATGTGGTGCGCAATACCGCAAGCCTCATTCCCGGCGCACGCTTCGAGCTGATCGACGGGTGTGGGCACATTCCCTGTGTCGAGAAGCCGGCTGTTCTCACATGGCTCATTCAACAGCATCTTCAGGAGGCAGGCCTTGTCTGATCAATCTCAGAGCGACCGCTACAAGGCGGGCATGGCGGTTCGCCGTCAGGTTCTCGGCGATGCGCATGTGGACCGTGCCAGCGCCCAGATGACCGAGTTCGACGCGGATTTTCAAACCTTCATCACCGAAGGGGCCTGGGGTTCCGTGTGGGCGCGGCCCCATTTCACCAAGCGCGAGCGCTCCATCGTCACGATCGCGTTGCTGGCGGCGCTGGGGCATGACGAGGAAGTCGCCATGCATGTGCGCGCCACGCACAACACCGGCGCGACCAAGGATGATATTCGCGAAGCTCTCTTGCATGTGGCGGTCTATGCGGGCGTCCCCGCCGCCAATCACGCCTTCAAGGTCGTGAAGAGAGCTTATGAGGAAACGGAAAAAGCTTAAAACACACAACAATAACGGCTTCTGCAGGGAGAGCAGTCATGTCGGACGACGGATCATTCTATCAGCGGGACAGAAGCTGGCACCCGCCGGCTTTCACGCCTCAATACAAGACCTCCATCCTGCGCTCCCCGCAATATCCGCTGCTCTCGCTCGACAACACGATCTCGGAGATGACGGGACCGGTCTTCGGTCACGACAAGCTCGGCCCGCTCGATAACGATCTGATCCGCAACTACGCCAAGACCGGAGACCCGATCGGCCAGCGCATCATCGTCTATGGCCGCGTGCTGGATGAGAACGCCCGCCCGGTGCCCGGCGCTCTCGTGGAGTTCTGGCAGGCCAATGCAGGCGGGCGCTACCGCCACAAGAAGGAAACCTATCTTGCTCCCCTCGATCCCAATTTCGGCGGCTGCGGACGCGTGATCACGGACGAGGAAGGGCGCTACTGGTTTCGCACCATCAAGCCCGGCGCCTATCCGTGGCCGAACGGCGTCAACGATTGGCGGCCGGCCCACATCCATTTCTCGATCTTCGGCCACGCCTTCGCGCAGCGCCTCATCACGCAGATGTATTTCGAGGGCGATCCGATGATCTGGCAATGCCCCATCGTCTCGACGATCCCGGACAGGCGAGCCGTCGAACAGCTGATTGCGGCGCTCGACCGCGAGAACACGCTGCCCATGGACGCGCTGGCCTATAAATTCGACATTGTCCTGCGCGGCCGCCGCTCGACCCTGTTTGAAAACCGCATGGAGGGGAACTGATGGTTCAGAAGCTCGACAGGTTGAAAGAATCTCCCTCCCAGACGGCGGGGCCTTACGTCCATATCGGCGCCACGCCGAACTGGGTCGAGATCACCGGCGTGTGGAACGAGGATCTCGGCCTCGTTCTCGTGGGGCCTGAGACGACAGGAGAGCGCATCATCGTCAAGGGTCGCGTCTTCGATGGCAGCGGGACGCCATTGAAGGACGCGCTCATCGAGATCTGGCAGGCGGATGCCCAAGGGCTCTACAACAGCCCGCAGGAAAAGCGCGGCCAAGCCGACCCGCATTTTTCCGGATGGGGACGCCAGCCGACCGACGGCACGACGGGCGAGTTCAAGTTCGAGACGATCAAGCCGGGCCGCGTGCCCTACAAGGACGGTCGCCTCATGGCGCCGCACATCACGTTCTGGATCGTCGCACGCGGCATCAATATCGGCCTCCATACCCGCATGTATTTCTCCGATGAGGAAAAGGCCAATGCGGAATGCCCCGTTCTGGCACGCATCGAACACAAGGTGAGGGTGCCGACCCTCATCGCTTCGCGCAGCGAGGAGAACGGCATGCCTGCCTATACCTTCGACATCCATCTGCAGGGTGAGAAGGAAACCGTGTTTTTCGATATCTGATTGTGAGCAGCATGGCCAAGTTTCAAAGCCTTCACGACGCTGTCAGGGACAACCTCAAGGATGGGGATACCGCCGCCTTCGAGGGGTTCACCCATCTCATTCCTCACGCGGCCGCCCATGAGGCGATCCGCCAGGGGCGCAAGGATCTCACGCTGATCCGCATGACGCCGGACATCATCTACGACCAGATGATCGGCATGGGCCTCGTGAAGAAAGTTGTCTTTTCTTACGCCGGCAATCCGGGCGTCGGTCTGTTGCGCCGCATGCGCGATGCCATCGAGAACGGCTGGCCGCGCTCCATCGAGACGGTGGAGCATAGTCACGCGGCCATGGCGAATGCCTATGAAGCGGGAGCTGCCGGACTGCCTTGCGCCATTTTTCGTGGTTATCGCGGCGCGGGCCTCAAGGACGTGAATCCGGAAATCAAGAGCATCACCTGTCCGTTTACGGGCGAGGAGCTCGCTGCTGTGCCTGCGCATCGTCCCGATGTCGCTTTCATCCATGCGCAGAAGGCGAGCAGGCGCGGCGATGTGCTGGTCGAGGGCATCATCGGCGTGCAGAAGGAGGCGGTGCTGGCCTCCAGGCGAGCCGTGGTGACGGTGGAGGAGATCGTGGACGATTTCGACGATCTGCATCCGAACCTCTGCGTGCTGCCTCATTGGACGATCACGTCCATCGCCCATGTGCCGGGAGGAGCGCACCCCTCCTACACCCATGGTTACTACGAGCGCGACAACGCGGCCTATCTCGAATGGGACAAGGTGTCCGCCGACCGTGATCTCTTCATGACATGGATGAGGAAGAATGTTCTCGAGGCAGGTCCCGAAGCCTTTGCCGAGCGCGTGAAAGGGCTGTGAGCATGACAACGATCTCCGATTTCACGCCGAATGAGATGATGACGATTGCCGCGGCACGCGCTCTGTCCAATGACGATGTGTGCTTCGTCGGTATTGGTGCCCCTTCGGCGGCCTGCAACGTGGCCCGTCTCACCCATGCACCGGACATCACCCTGATCTATGAAAGCGGCACCATCGGCACCGCGCCGAATGTGCTGCCGTTGTCCATCGGTGACGGTGAGCTGTGCGAGACGGCGCTCACCACCGTCTCAGTGCCGGAAATGTTCCGCTACTGGCTGCAAGGCGGACGCATCTCCATCGGTTTTCTGGGAGCCGCTCAGCTCGACCGCTTCGGCAATATCAACACCACCGTGATCGGTGACTATCACAAGCCCAAGGTGCGCCTGCCCGGCGGCGGCGGCGCGCCCGAGATCGCGTCCTCCTGTGGGCAAGTGTTCATTACCATGAAGCAGGCCACGCGCGGCATGGTGGAAAAGATCGATTTCTACACCTCCTTCGGTCATGGCGAGGGCGGCGATCACCGCCAGCGTCTCGGCATCACCACCAAGGGACCGACTCTCCTGATCACCGATCTCGCGCTCTGGAAGCCCGATCCGGAGACCAAGGAATTCACCGTGGTGTCGATGCATCCCGGCGTAACGCGGGAACACGTGCAGGACACGTGCGGCTGGAAGGTGCGCTTTTCTGATCAGCTCGAAGAGACGCGGCCGCCCACCGAACTCGAGCTCACCACCTTGCGCGAGCTTCAAGCACGAACCGAGCGGGCCCATGGCGGCAAGAAGGGAAA
>NZ_JBQWEL010000027.1:0-63315 GCF_052658925.1 Microvirga medicaginis
GCTGTGGGATCCGTCGCAAATCTTTTATTTCAGAGTTTTATGGGCTCTGTTGCAATTTCTGGCGAAACATACAGGGAAGCCAGAGTGCATGGTCGTCGCTTATGCGACGAGCGCCTCGAACTGCTCGGCAAGTGAGAGGTCCGAATGACAGGCGTACTTCGCCTGTTGTTTGCGCATCATGTGGATCATCTCAATCCCGCCCAGGACCACTCGGGCACTCTGCGTTGATTTGAAACCGAGCATCGGACGAATGCGCCGTTTGATAGCGCGATGATCCTGCTCGATGCGATTGTTGAGGTAGGCACTTTGGCGGATCCTGATCGGCCTGAGCCGAGGTCTTGAACGATCCTGCAGACGGCTTTCAGCGTCACACAGCAGGATGGCTTCCCGGTTCGTCTGGCTACCGTCGATCACGATCCGCTCTGGACGACCGTGCCTCTTCAGCGCCTTGCGCAGAAAGCGTTTGGCCGCGGTGAGATTTCGCCTTTCGCTGAACCAGAACTCAATTGTGTCACCGTTGCTGTCGATGGCGCGGTAGAGATAACGCCACTGGCCACGCACCTTGATGTACGTTTCGTCGACGTGCCATCTGTTTGTGACCGGGCGCTTACGCTGGTTGAAGCGCTCCATCAGGAGCGGGGCATAGTGAATGGTCCAGCGATGGACAGTAGTATGATCGACAGAGACGCCGCGCTCGGCCATCATCTCTTCCAGATCCCGCAGGCTCAGGCCGTAAGCCAGATACCCTCGGACGCACAGCAGGATCACCGAGCGATCGAAATGCCTGCCCCTGAACACGCCACCCTCCACCGCTGAGACTTCCGGCAGAGCACCTGCAACTCTGAAACAAACGGTTTGCGACAGAACCGCGGCCACCAGCCCGTTGTTTGGTCCCCATCAGGCGAAAGTTCCCGCTCACTCGCTGGGCATGAACTCACAGCTACGGGAGTCATCGAAGGGAGTTTTCGCATTCAACTGGCCGGATCGGCGCAAGAGTTGGTCTCGGAAGCTGATGTTGTGATTATTGCGGTACCTGGCTATGGGCACCGAACGATTATTGATGCTGTTGTGCCGTTCGCGCGTGGGGATCAGCTTTTTATCATTAGCGCACAACTATCCCTCAGCGGCCTCTATCTGAAGCATAGCCTTACGGCTAGAGGTGTCGAAGCCGATGTCCTGATTTGGGGAACGACGGATTGTGAACATAGGACAATTTACGTGGCCTCTGACAAATAAGGCAACGTGTTTTGCTAGGGCCCGGACTCATAACCAGTAGCTGACGGTCGCCGCGATGCAGACGGCGGCGAGAAAGTTGACGGCGAGGCGGTCGTATCGCGTGGCGACGCGCCTGAAGTCCTTGAGGCGGCAGAACATGCGCTCAATGGCGTTTCGGTCGCGGTAGAGCACCGGTGAAAAGCAACTCTTCCAGCGGCGGTTAGCCTTCGGCGGGATGTTCGGCATCGTGCCATTCTCCTCGACCTGCCGGCGGATGGCGTTGCTGTCATACCCCTTGTCGCCGTGCAGAATGCGGGCGGCCGGCATTTGCTTCAGCAGGGCCGAGCCCGCCGTGCAATCGGCGACCTGGCCGCCGGTGAGCAGAAAGGCGATGGGTCGGCAGTCGCGATCGGTCAGCGCGTGGATCTTGGTCGTGCGCCCGCCGCGCGACCGGCCGATGGCCTGGTTCCGCTCCCCCCTTTTCCGCCCGAGGCCGAGCGGTGCGCCTTTACGGTGGAGGAGTCGATCAGCACCTGTGCCGGAGGCCCGCCTGCGCTCGCCAGGGCATGGAAGAGGTCGATCCAGACGCCCTTGGCGACCCAGCGGACATAGCGGTTGTAGATAGTCTGTACGCAATCGACAAAACGGCTCGCGTTCACCATTGGGGCCGGTTGGGAAGGCGTAGCGGATCTCCACCTCACCGTTGGTGACAACAACGCGATCAACGAGCAACTCGAGAAGAGCCCGCTTGCGGTCGAAGTTGGCCTTGGCCAATCCATCGCAAACGCGCTGGCAGAACTCTTCAGCATTATCCGCCAAACGCGCCGTCTCATGCCGATCGCGTGCATCAGCAAGGAGTTCCTGTTCTTGCCTCTCCAAAGCCTCCAAGCGGCCCTCGGTTTCCCGGCGCCGCCGCTCAAACTCGGCTAAGGGCACGACCCCACTCAAGTAAGCCTCGGTCAGGCGTTCGATCTGCTGGGTCAGGCTTATCCGGCCGCGCCGCAGGTTCTCCCGGCGGGCCTGCCATTCCTGCGGCAGCCAATGACCGCTGCGGGCTCGCCCCATGGCTTGCGCGATAACCTCTGGATGCTGCAGCACCTCACAGAGATCCTGCCAGACCAGCTCCTCCAGAGGCTTGGCCGGAATATAGCGCGCCGGGCAACGCTCACCAGGAACGAGCAGGCGCAACTGGGTCTTCGTGCGGCACAGATAGTAATCATAAGCTGGCGGCAACCGGCGGCCGGTGCAGGCACGCCGACAGCATCCGCAGCTGACAAGCCCGCGCAGAAGATACTGATGCACCCGGTTGTTACGTGGGGCCATCCGGCGGTTATACACCAGCCGTGCGGCGGCCGCATCAAACTGCTCCCGGCTGACGATTGCCGGAACAGAGGCCACCGCGATCCACTCTGCCACTTCGTTAGGCCGGCGCGTTCCTTTTGAGTGGCCGACAGGGCGCAGCGCCGAGTATCGCGTTTGCGGAGGACTGGTGCGCATGCGGTTGGCAAAGATCTGACCCGCATAGGCCGGATTGGTGAGCAGGCAACGCAAGGCCGAGGGGCTCCAAGCTGGACATCCCGTGGGCGAGGCAATGCCAAGTCGGGCCAGGCGCTGGATCAACGCGATCATGGTTGCGCCTTCGATGTACCAGGCGAAAAGATCACGCACGACGGCGGCCTCGGCTTCATCAATGCGCACGCCGGCCGGGTCTCGCGGGCGGCCGGGATCGAGACGGTAGCCGTAAGGTGGACGCGTCCACGGCAAAAGCGTTCCCGCCTTGAGCCGCCGCAGCCGGCCGCGACGCATGCGCTCGGTAATCAAGGTTCGCTCGTACTCGGCCACCGCGCCGCGGATCTGGAGGAGCAATTGATCATGCGGATCCTGGCTCATGGGCCGGTCGAGGAATTCGACCGTGGCACCATGCTTCTGAAGCTCCTCCACCAGCAGAACCTGATGAACGTAGTTGCGAGCCAGGCGGTCGGGACTTGTGATCAGGATGCGGTCCAGGCAGGCGCTTGCGACAGCATCGCGCAACCTGTCGAGCCCGGGGCGTTGCAGGCTGGAGCCACTGTAGCCATCGTCGCGAAAGATGGCCTCGGGGGCCAGATCTGTCCCTTGTGCGAGAGCGTAGGCTCGCAACCGTTCAATCTGCTGTTCAGTCGACTGACTTTGAACCTGGCGCTGTGTGGAGGCGCGGACATAAGCGGCGAGAATTAGCATGGGGGCTCTCCTGTGGGATCGGCTCGCCCCCGCCGTCCGGCTCGGGCTCGGCCAGGCGTGGCGTGTCCAGGAGCAGCTGGAAGGCACGGTCCCAACGCCGCTGCGCATCCGGGTGGTGGGCCCAGTGCCGTACGATCCTCCACGGTGGCTGGCGCATGATCTGCTCCCTGGGGGCGGGATGCCTCGGGAGCAGAACCCTGTTGGGCCGCACGTCGGCGGCAGGGGCTAAATGGAACCCGGCTCCATGTCAGAGCCAAACGGCCAAGCCGGACAAAGCAGAATTTGTCGTTTGTGAATCTACCATCTAAGTACAGCGTCGGAACTCATGTGGGATGTGCGCCAATGATGGTGCGCACTCTGTCCGGACTGTGATTGCAGTGTTCGAAGAAGGCTCTGGTGGCGGTGAGCAGGTCCTCCAGAGTGGCGAACAACTCGCAGTGCGTGACCTCGCGTCGGAACTGACGCCAGAGCATCTCAATCGGGTTGAGCCAGGGACTGTAGGTTGGCAGATATAGCAGCACGAGACGGCCCGCTGCGCCTCGCAGCACCGCCTCCACCTCCTCATCCTCATGCGTGCTGGCGTTGTCCCAGGCCACGTACACGGTCTTGTCAGGATGATGATCGAGCAGAGCCTGGAGCAGTTCCGCGACCTCCCGCCGGCGCTTGTGATGGCGGGTGATGATCAGGGTCTCGCCCGTGTGCCAGTTGACCGCCCCAAGGCCATAGCGGCGCGTCGGCTGCATTGGGGTCGGGATCATCACCTGCTGGCCTTTCGGGCTCCACATCGCCCGCAGGGTTGGATGCCAGCTGATGTTGAACTCATCAGCATAGTAAAACACCGCACTGGGCTTCAGCTCATCGCGAGCGTCTTCGACCGTCTTTTTTTGACGGCATAGTCGGGATCGGGGCTGGTGATGGTATGCTGCGGCCGGCTCAGCGCCATGCCACCGGCCCGCAACAGCCGCTGCACGCTGGGCACGCTCATCCTGAGGCCCGTCTCCTCGGCCAAGTGGTCGGCCAGCCGAGCCGCGGTCCAGAGGGAGAACGGCAGGCCCAAGGCACGTGGGCGTCGGCGCACAAGCTCCAACAGACGGATACGGTAAGCAGGCGTGACCTTGGGCGGCGTGCCCGCGCGCGGAGCGTCGGCCAGGCCGATAATACCTTCCGCCTCATAGCGGGCCAACCAGCGGCGCACCGTCTCCTCGTGCTGACGCACGATGGCGGCGATCTCGGCCGCGACGAGGTGGCGCTCGGCGCACAGCAGAATCATCAGGGCGCGGATGCGCACCCGCGGATCAGGGCTGGTGTGATAGAGGTGATCAAGCTCGCTCAGTTGCTCTGGGCTGAGCGCATCGAGGCGAATGGGACGCATGGCCGCCTCCCAGCTGCCCCCGCACCCCAACATACCACAGAACTTCCGACGCTGTACTTAGAGCGTCTTGCGTGGCCCGTAGTCGGGCGGCGCATCGATCCAGCGCCCGCCAGACTTCAGAACATGGACGATGCCGCTGATCACCCGGCGGTCATCAACGCGCGGCTTGCCCCTTGTATCAGTCGGCAAATGCGGCTCGATCCGCGCGAACTGCGCGTCCGTGAGCCAGAAGCGATCCCGATCCATCCGCGCTTCCTCCCGGAAGCCGTGAATCACACCGATTCGGAAAAGCCAACCGCTTTATGGGTCGGAACCCAAGCTGTGCTCGGCGAGGATTGCATGCTTCAATTGACGATACGTGCTACGTTGACCAAGCCGAGGCTGTTCCGGCTTACGGCCAGCATGTGCAGACCGGGAGGATACGATGACAACTGTCGTGGCAATCCATTCAGTGGGGAGTATGGACCAGTGGCTAAAGGGAAAAGACCGCGAGAAGCTGTTTCCGACTTTCTGCTCCAGTTACCGCCTATTCAAGCACGCTGATGGGAAGCGTGTTGCAATCGTCTGGGAAGGTGTGGACCTTGGCAAAATGAAGGCGACACTTGATAGTCCAGAAGGTGCAGCGGCGAAGGCTGCGGACACAGTGATCGATCCCATCGAGGTCTTCATTGAGGTTGAAGGCGGGAAGTGAAGGGAGCGCGCAATCAGCGCAAAAAGGCTTCAACCTCGCCGGGCTTCATTCCCGCTGCTCTATTCCTGGGGTCATCGCCTCTCCGTTTGTTCCGGTGGCCCTTCCATCTCTCCCTAAAGGCTTTCTCCCGGGGCGTTCCACCAGGAAGCAAGCGATAGCCGCCGATCACCCGGCGGTCATCGACGCGCGGTTTGCCCCTTGTCTCAGCCAGCAAATGCGGCTTGATCCGCGCGAACTGCGCGTCCGTCAGCAAGATCGGAAGCCGTGAACACACCGACCCGGAAGAGCCAACCGCCTAATGGGTCCGAACCCTAATTCCAGGCAGAAACTTTATAGTCTTCGAAGTGGAAAATGGTTTGTACGACTACTGTGGTGGGGGCTTCAGGCTCTACATCAATGGGACGGAATTACGAGGCGTACCAGGATCTGTTCCGGTTAATGAAGAAGAAGTTCGCACGTTGCTTGGCCGCTCGGGTGGGCGACTTTCCAATGCGTTGTGCTCAAGGCGAATTGTGGAAATAGACCTTGGAGCGCCTGTCAAGCCGCTACAACGGTTTCGAGAACTCGTTGGGTTGTGATCTCGAGAGCATGAGGAGTTGTGGGGCAGTTAGGCGGCTGCTCGATTCTAATCCCTGATATTGTCGTTCACCATGCCGGGATACCAGTGCTCGAATGTGGCACGCAGCGAGCCATCCAGGGCCCTGGTTCGCGTCTGCAACAACAGATAAGCTCCGCGCCGGCTCCACTGCATCTGCTGCTTCTTGGCAAAGCGCTTGCTGACAACCGCATTCACCGTCGCCTCGACAAAAGCCGAGGAGATCCGCGCCCCAGACTGGTAGCGCTCACCATAATTGATCAAGCTGGACTCTGTGCTGGCGATGTAGACCTGGAACTCCCGCATGGTCGTCCGGAACTTGCGCAGGTTGGGATAGCGACTGTCGATAGCTTCGAGCTCGAGCCGCAGGTCATCGATAGCCTCCTTTGCCCGGTAGGCGTTGCCGTGCCACAGGAACCACTTGATCCGGCGCAGCTCATCCAGAGCCGCCGTCCCGGCGTCCTTGTCATGGTGCACCAGACCCTGAGCAAACTGGCGCAAGACTGTGATCCGCATGGTGATGTGGAACCAGTCGAGCACGTGTTCGCTGCATGGGCTGATCCGCTCTGCGAGGGCACGCACCTCATCACCGCCGTCGGTGATAAAGGTCAGATCCTGATCGGCTTGGAAGCCCTGACGCCGGAGATGATCGATGATGCGGCGCTGCGGCTTGCCGTCATAGCCATGAACAAAGCCGATGTAGCGGGCCTCTTGTCGCTTTGCTCCTAAAGGCGACATAAGGAACTCAACAAAATCAATGGCAATCCTTTGCCGCTAAATGTGAGACAGCGTTTACAGGGGCGTGCGGCTGGCTGCGATGGAGATGGAACGGGACCTGACAGAGTTCGCCAAGGTCGCCTTGCTCCGGACCTATCACAAGGAAGCCCGTTTGCTCGCCACCGTCGATCGTATCGCGCCAGATACAGCACCGCGTTCACACGCAGGGATCAAAGAGCAGCGAACAAACCTGATCGGCATCTCGCCTTTAAGGGCAAAGAATGTCGCTTTTCGACATCCAACGCGACGAATCTCAAAGTTAAAGGCAAAGTGACACTCAGTTATGCGAGTACGTCGCATTGTAGTCTGCGTACGAGCACTCGACCTGATCCCACGCATGCGCGAGCGACAAGCCGAACTTGCGGGCCACATACAACGCCGCCTGCTCCATCCCGTCCTCGGTCTCCCGGAGGTACCACGAGGTCAGCTTATACGCCTCAATGATGTCGTCCTCAGGCCAGCCCTTGAGTTCGAGCTCAGGCGGCGGATTAACGGGGTTGGCGGCCGCACGGGTGTAGCCCTCCGGGTCTAGGGCCGGGATGTCCTTTGCGAGGCGCAGGGCCTCCAAGCTAATTACGGTCATCTTACTCTCCATTGAACTCACGGATCGCGGCATCGAGATCGGTCCGGGCTTTCTCGATCTCGCGCCTGCGATGCTCGAAGGCGGCCGTGATCCGCTCACGAAGATCGGACGTGACAGGGCGCTTGCCGGACATGATGAGCGACAGCAGGGTATGCGAGACACCCATTGCTGTTGCCATCTGGCGGACCCAGCGAGGGCCGTACATGCGGAGACCCGCCGCACGAATGCGGCGGGCTTCTGGTGAAAGGGCAGGGGCCTTGGTTGGCATCAGGCAGCTTCGTAGTTCCGGACAGCGTGCCCGGCAAGAGCTTCGATCCGGCGCTCGAGACCGTCGATGTAGCGAGCCAAAGCGACCGTGCATCCAAGGTCCGAGGCCATCCGGGCGATCCGCTTTTCCTCCTGAGCAGCGATCCGCGCTGCCTCACGTTCGGCCTCACGCTTGGCATGCCACCGATCCGAATCCCGAGAGATCCTCCGTAGTGCACGTTCGCTGCGAACATCGTTAGCTGCGATCAGGGCCACGGCGCGGATGTCGTAGTCAATAGATTGATCTTCGGAATCCTTATTCGGAGCTTCCGTCGGCTCCGTCGACTTCCGGTCAAACTGCAGCGTCACTTCCTTGGGTTTGCCGTCGACGACGTGGTCGGTGCGGACGGTGACCCGAACGAACTCATCTGCAGCAACATGCACGACTTCGAGATTGCGACGGCTGTTAACGGGGAGACTGGTCATCACCTCCCAAAGGGCGAAGTTTCTGACGGCCTGTTCAGCAAGGTTTGCGACCAAGCGGTCATCGGCAGACGGATATGAACCATCAACGAAGTCGCTAGTCGCGAGATAGTCATCAGCCTTGGCTTCCACCCCGAGCCAGATGACCCGGTCAGCATCGCCGACGGGGAAGGTCGCATCGCTGAGTTCAACAACGAATTCGGTGTCACTCGTACGAGCGACGGTCTCTACAAAGAACTTCTGCATGACAAATCTCCTCTGGCGGCTACTCCGCCTTTTGCTTGAGGGGTTGGAAGGCCCTCTCCAAAGAGCTCGAAAGCCCTTGGGGGAGGGCCGGGGCCGAAGCCACGGGGTATTGCTTAGGAGTTCTGCTCAGCCTCGGCCGTCGTGCAGTGGAGCCTGCGGATCTTGTCGTACCCCCACGATCCCGGCGTGCCGTTGTACCTGACGTAATCGTACAGGGCTTCGGTGCAGGGCTCGGCGACGAGGCCATCTTCCACGCCCTCATCGACCCAGTCCCTGGCATCCTTGAGCGCGACGGCTTCGGTGCGGCCGACGCCATAGATGGCGGTCTGGTTGTTCTTGTCTGCGCTCACGGCAACGAAAAACTGCGACATTGGTCTCTCCTCATCTCTTGGGCGGAACTGCCCACCGCCTGCTCGGCGGTCAAATCTTGAGGCAACAACCAGCTGCCTTGTAACCAATATCGGTTACACGAAAGCAAGTTGCTAGAGGGGTGAGAAAATTTTTCTCCAGACGCACATGTCGCAGATGTCAAATCACCGATTTCAGTTATGGAGATCCGGCACCCGCATAGACGGGTCTGGGGGCAGACAATGCATAGAATTCAAACCAAGCTCGCCGTCTGGCAGGAAGCCAAGGATGACGCCAATAAACTCGGCCAACATAACGAGGCCGTGATCGCTGGGACCATTATTGAGGTCCTCGAGAGGGCTCTCAAAGCAGACGAGACCACAGGGTGGGATCACTTCAACATCGTCCTGGAGGCCGCGTGCCGGGAGGCCAGCAATCCGGCGATCCGCAACTCCGCCAGGCAGCGCGGTCTCTTCAAAGCGATCGGCGAGCTGCAGGAGGTCCTGCCAAATCTGGCGGACACTCGATTCACAGCTGGCGATCTTGCAGATGTCACGCCGATGGTCGTAAAGTCCCCGGCGTGAAAACGCTTCGAGACCTCGCTACAATCTTATTCCGTGTCGACCCACCGCCGTCGGCACGGCTGTCCTATGTGCTCGGCGTCAGACAGCGGCAGACGCAATACTGGCTTTCAGGCCAGCACATTGCTCCGAAAGACGTCATTCAAATTGTCGAACATCAGATACAAGCCGTGAGAGAATTTGGTCTCGACGTGAAGGTCGCCGCCCTTGTTCGAGAAGCGAAGGAAGCCGGCATCAGCCCGCACGTCGTGGCTCATTATCTCGATCAGACTGTGGAAGATTTGAAGGTTCGAGATAACAATCCTTAAAGGAATGTAGTATTAATCTCTGGTGTGCAGTGAGCGCCTTTGCGCTCCTGTCGACGCAACGGAGCGAAAAATGTCTGCCGCCAATTCCGGCCGGCCGCGTGTCTGCGGCCCGATTCCGCCGATCCGACCGATACCCTCGCGCAATTACTCGATTTCTGCGATCGCGCCCGCGATGGCTGGGTACTCGACACCGCCGCTTTGTATGCGACGCTCGCGTTCTCGCGGGGTGATATCGGGACCGACGCCCTTTACTACGCAGAAGACATCCGTCCGCATCTGCCGACCGATTCCCTGCGAGCCGCGGCCGACCGGGTCATCCAGCAGCCAAATCCTGCAAGCGTGCGTCTTTTCGGGAAGGCGTGCCTCGCATGGCTCTATACTGTCGATGCTGCCAAGGCCGACAGGAAGGGTGTCGCCGTCGTCCCTGACGCTATTCAGCGGGTAGACCTGTATTCAGCTGCATGCGGGAATGTCGACGCGTGCCGGAGCGCGGCGGTCCACGCCTACGAGCACGCTCGGGTGGACAAGAATTCAGTCATGGTCGCGCGCTACGGTGCAGTCGCGATCGGTCTACTCGCACAAGCGCAAGCTATCGCAGACGGAGATCAGCCGATCAGATCAATGACGGGCACGGGATGGCTGCTGAAGTCGATCACCCGACTACGGCTTATCTCCGACGCGCTTGACGAGCATCGCGACGCCGCGAGGGCACTTTCGGGAACGCAGGACGACGATCCGGTCGCCGATCTGCTATCGGATATGCCAGATGCAGATCAGCCGCGGGCCCCGGACGTCCACGTGCAAGCCGACCTCGACGCCTTGCTTGACGCAGCGGCGGCCAGTCGTCCGGTCATTGAGCAGCAGCCCTTGCCGACGATCGTCGTCCTTGAGTCGCTTAGCCATCTACCCGAGAGCAAGAGCTCAAGCTCGCCGAACCCGCGCCTGGAGTTCGCGCCTATGGCTGGTATCTTTATGCCGCTCGCGGAGACGCCCGATCTGCAATCGGTGTCGCAGCAGCTGGTAGCAGAGATGCCTTGGGCTGAGGACGTGATCACGACGCTGCTGATGGATTCCGTCGGCTCAGCCGTGAGCCGTGTCCGAAATACGCTTCTCCTCGGCAAGCCAGGCTCTGGAAAGACCCGGCTTGCCCGCCGGGTCGGAGAGATCCTCGGCATGCAGCCGACAATCGTCCCGGCTGCTGGTGCTGCGGATGCGAGCTTTGGCGGGACAAATCGTCAATGGTCGACATCAAGGGCTTCGGTTCCGCTGCAGACGATCAAGAGAACCGGAATCGCCAATCCGCTCATTGTTCTCGACGAGATCGAGAAGGCGGGTGACGGCACACATAATGGCAACATGCTCGATGTCTTGATTCCGTTCTTAGAGACTGAGAGCGCGAAGCGGCACCACGACCCTTATCTCGAGTGTGCGGTCGATTTGTCCATGGCATGCTACATCGCAACGGCGAACGCCTCTTTTCGCCTCAGCGGCCCGCTGCTCGACCGCCTGAGAACTATCGAGGTCCCGCAGCTTCGGCGGCAGGACCTGCCAGTCGTCGCGAAGACAATCCTAAGCGAAATCCGGCAGGAGAGAGGCGAGGACGAGATTTGGTGTCCAGATCTCGACGGCGATGAGCTCGACATCCTTGCTAAGCAATGGCGAGGCGGCTCGCTGCGGCCGCTCCGCCGCATGATCGATGTCCTGCTCGCCGGACGCATGTCACTCGCGCCGAGGCACTAGGGAGGCCACGATGACCAATGATGCATACTATCATCGCGGTCCGGTCACAGTCTGCATGCCAGTGAGCTTCTTCTTTGATCGTGTCTTCAAGGAGATTGTCGGACCTATCGAGCGGCCATTCCGCGTCCTCGGCGTGACGTACGATCACGATCGCGACGAAGCAACCGTAGGTTACGAGCACCCGCCGACGGGGCCTCGGTCGTCGACGTGGCCGGAGCAGGTCATCGGCTATGCAGTCGATCGAACGATCGTCATCGAAGCGATTGCCAGGACGACCCGCGTCTACTCTCGGCGGATCAACCGAGCGACCGGACAAGTCATGCCAGTCCGTGATGACTGGGCGTCTGAGCTGCGGCACGATTTCCCGGCGTGGTTTGACCTGGAATTCGAGTGCTATGCCGGGTGGGCGGATCTCATTCGAGCGATGGCTGAGTGGGTCCACGAAATCGGTGTGCCACCGCGCTTTCGGTTTACACAGATCAAAGAAAAATTCGCTGGGTTGCGAGCGTATTCGTCGGGCATCGGAATGTCGCATGACGAGATCATACGTGCCCGGGGCGTGATCGCTGCTTGTGAAGTGGTCTCGTTCGGTCTCTGCGAGAAATGCGGCGAGCCGGGCAAGGTCAGAAAAACCGACCGCGGCTGGTTTTACACGGCCTGCGATCGCCACGTCTGATCTCTCTCGATCCTTGCATCCATTCAATCCATCCTCGATTCCTGAGGAGCATGACTCATGCGTATCTGGTTTATGTCCGACCTTCATAATCACTCGAGCTGGCCTTTTGTGCCGCCGGATCCCGCCCCTGATTGCGATGTTATCGTGATTGCCGGCGACGCTGGCGAGCAAATGTCACGCAAGTCCATTCCGTGGGTTGCCGAGACCTTCGGCCGATATGGTCTGCCGACCATCTACGTGCCCGGAAACCACGATTTCTATGGCAGCCACTTGATCCACGAGGTCCGCAAGGCCCAGCTGGTCGCAGAGCATTACGGCATCCATCTTCTCGCCACCGGGCAATCCGTAGTCATCGGCGACACTCGTTTTGTCGGTGCCACGCTTTGGACTGACTTCGACCTGGGCGGCTACGGTCACTTTGCTGAGCTCGAAGCAATGAAGTATCTAAATGACTACCGCTATATACGGACGGAGGCATATAGAAAGACTCTGCCAAAGGACACGGCCGCTCAGCACGTCGCTCAGAGATATCGCATCGAGCAGGTACTCGCTCAGCCATTCGAGGGGCCTACGGTCGTGGTTACGCATCACGCCCCGCTTGAGCGGTCATTGCAGCACGGGCGGGTCGAGAGCGAGCTGGATGCGGCCTATGCGTCCAATTTATCTCAGACGATCGAGCAGTATGCTCCCGAGCTCTGGATCCATGGGCACATCCATAGAAATCGTGACTACACGCACGATCGGACACGTGTGGTCGCAAATCCTCGAGGCTACCTGATTAACAGGCAGATGCGCGGCCGAGGCGAGAACAGGCCGGAAAACCCGGACTTCGATTCCGCGCTGGTCATCAAGGTCTAGCGGCCTGTCTGGCTGCCTGGGGCTCCACCCATCCCCTTTTGAGATCATTCAGGTGGGCGACGGACTCTGGGTAGTCATTCACGCTGGCTCGATCGTCGATGAGTGTTCCGGCATTCGCCGCATCCATCACGATCGAGCAGCCGGCGGCAATGTGAGCCCAGTGTGGCAGTTTGGATTCCGGGTCACGATCTTCGCCTGCTTTGAGAGCATTGAAATGACGCTCAATTGGGGCAAAGGTAATCCCGCAAGCGGATCGGCTTCTCACGCCAGTTGTGTCGGCCATACTTGATGGCATCGAAGTTCATGGCGGCCGCGATGTACAACTGAGCGATCGCGGGGACAGCCGAGAAGTCGATCTTCTGCCGACCCATCGCGGCTTTCGGGTTCTCTTCATTCATTTTCGATTCCGTATGCATGGACGCCCGTGAGATCCAACCGAACCTCTCGGGCCCGGTGGACAGGCTGGCCGTCGGACGTCGTGAACGTGGAATGCTGTTGGGGGTAATAGTTGACCAGAATCCCATCCCCGTTACCAGGCAGGTCTGGTCCATCGACGAATGTACCCCTCAAAGACATGAACGTATCGCTTGTTCTCCCGCAAGCCTCGTTCCTGGTCGCCCTGACAGACAACGAATTCAACGTCCCTCAGGAGGACCTCATCGGAATACCCGACGACGCGCTGACGATGGCGGATGCGGTAGCCGCCGCGGCTGAGATTGCGATGGGCGTCGATACGCATGTGGGTGAAATCCAGTTTTGGGCTACTTGGGAGGGCTAAGCGGGCGAAACACCGATCGCGTCAGACATTCTGAATTCCTCGAATTGCAAGGCTCTCAGGAACTTCACCCCGAACTTCCCCCAGCGCAGGGTAAAGTTTGTGGGGAAGGTCTGGGCAATCCGTGGGGATGTCGACGCAGCCGGTCGACGGCGACATCGATGGCGTCCTGGAGGTCGCACTCGCTCGCGATCCAGCCATCGTACCATGACGCCCGCTTGTGCTCGCCGCGGGCTTTGGCGAAATCGCGTTGGCGCGTGAAGCGGGCGACACGGTCCTCGGCTTCTTTGGACAATCTCAGCAGCTCAACGACGGCTTCACGATCGCTCATGCCACCCTCACGAAATCAGGAATGACATTGACTCGGTGGCGGCCGATCAGGATCCTGCGGTGTCGAGCCGCGACTACATCGGCATCAACGCCGACCTGCTCCGGAGCCAGCTACAAAATATCTCGGCAGCGTTCTGGAAGCCGGCCGCGCAGAAATCCTCTCCCAATTGGACGCGAGATGTGCCGAACGAAGGCCGGAGCGACTGACCTGGCCTCGAAAGTAGCTGTCTTTGGTTGATAGTGCCGGCGCTCGATCAGGAATACATCTTGCGCTGCCCCATGATGCTCGAAACAGATGCGGATTATTCAAAATTTCGCTTCGCCTTTATCCGCCAAATAGGCCCGCTAGTCTGGGCGTCAGCACCACTACAGCCGTGAGGATCAGTCCCAAGAATGCCGATACGGCTAATCTGTCGAGCAGCTTCAACTCCGAGTACCACAGGATAAGATTTATCAGCATTGACGCCTTCTCTAGGCTAATCGATAGGCCCTGGCGGAATCTGCTTCTGTCAAGCTGGCTCCATCCGACGTGCGCGCGGGCTCACCAGTCATCTATCGCCACTGACCGCTGGGTTCAAGCGATCCAAACTCTGCCCGCGGGGAAGGGGGAGGGGCTCAAGAAGGTCGAGGGCTTCTGCCAAGTCGTGGAGGAAGCCGTCGCGATCGGCCACAAGGATCTCGACCGGCTGATCCTCGCCCGCGAGCTGATGGATCGGGTGACGCGCACCGGCCGCGCGAACGCCAAGTTGTCGGAACTGGTGGATCTCTTCCTGTCCCGCCCGTCGGTGACGGTTCCGCTCGGGGCTAAGGTCCTCAAGATGACCCCCAAGGCCGTGGACTTGATGCTCGCTCAGCTCGGAGGCGCACTGCCGCGTGAACTCACCGGCCGCACCCGCTACCGCGCCTGGGGTATCGTATGATGGGGTTAGGGTAGCGCTTCCTGTCAATTGGCCCGTTTGGGAACTGGCCGATGCCAACAACATCTTGCCGGCTTGCATCAGGCGGATGGCGATTGAGGGCGGGACATCGGTGCGTACGGAGCCTGTGGAGGCGGTCGCACGGGCTTTTGACCCCATTGGGCTTCAGCCGCCGCGCAGTCCAGACGGTGCGGCCGGGGTGTCGCAGAAGGCAGAAGCAATCGGGAGTGGAATCTCCAGAGGCCCGGAGACCTTCATAATTACTGCGCGACAAGGCGAACCCCGCCACAGGTCATGATGAGAGGAGATCGATGCCGGCGTTCCGGTAATCCAACGCCGGGTCCTTGCGGGATCGATGGCTGAGCCTGGCATTCTCTTCCTTGAGGATCCATACGATCCTCGCCGTCTTTAGGATGTTCGCGATCGTCTCGAGCGTCGGCGTTCTGATCTGAAGGAGGCCATCGACGAGATTTGAGACAGGGGTGTAGTGCTCCCAATGAAAGATCGACCGGTCCGGGTCCTTCATTTTCTTTGGCTGGTCTCTCCATCGAAACTGCCGCAAGTCCGGAAGGCCCATTTGATCGGCACGTGCTTGTGCTGCGGCAGACACCATCGGCAGGACGAAGTTCTCCAGGTCCCGAGCCATCCATTTCAGGACCGTTCGGTAATGTGCGCGAATGGGCTCTGGGCAGTCTGACCTATGATACTGTTTGAGGATTTCTAGGATCGGGCCGGCCAAGTAGTCGGCAGCCGCATCGATGGGGAGAAAACTATCGCGCCCGGTAAGATTGATACGAGGGTTCATGTTCATGCAGGTCTCCGGATTGGCTGGGTGACACGTCTGAGCGACGCCAGTTTGAATTGTTCGGGAAGTGCGTTGGCTCTCGTGTTCGGCACGCAGCGCCAACACCGAGGAATTCGGCGGATCAGGTCAGCCCAGGGAGCGTTACAGATCACCCTTCCGCTGCTGGTAACGGTAGTGGAGCTCCCAGAAGTCAGCGTACAGGTCGTGTAGTCCATCATCGCGGACACTGTTTTTGAAGTTCGGATAGTCGATCTCATTGATCCGCCGCGTCACCAGCTCGGCAAATTCCTTCTTAGAGACGAAGACCCGGCAGGCGTAGTCGCGGTTCGGAATTTCAATGATCTCCGCGTCTGGGAGAAGTCGCTGCAGGTGCTCCCGCTTACGAGCGCGAACGCAAAGGCGGTTCGGATCGTCGCGATGCTGGACGGCGGAAACAAAGGCGTCGTTAAAACAGATCCACATGGACTGACTCCACTTATCATGAATGGGTTCTGGAATTTTGAGACGACAGCGAGCTGTCAGAGCTCATGCGAATAGCTCGCCTCGATCACGCGGCTGGTCCATGACATTTTATAACAACGACCACGCCACTTTTTGTTTCGGGCCTCCCGGCGTGACTCAAAGACGATTTCGTATCCGTCTTCGATTTCGTTTCCGATCCTTTTCGTCGGAATGACATTGAGAATGAGCCCGCCAAATTCGCTGAGTTCCGCCTTAGTGGGGTGCAGGTAGACCCAGCCACCGACGAGCTCGGCAGCGTCCTCATCAGAGATGATCCAGCATGAGGACCGGTGGGTGTGAGGTCGGTTTGGATCGCGGCTAAGACCCTTCAGACGGTTATTCTCGTCGCGCTTATTAATTAGGTGAATTGCTCTGGTCATGAATGTCTCTCTTAAAAATGGGTGGAGAGTTGAAAAGGGCACGAGTTTTGTCTCAGGCGGACGCGCCCATTTTCAAAGGGTTCAGGTAGGCGGAATCCGGCAGGTGGGATTATGCTTTATCCAACTCGGTCCTGACGAAATCGTCTGCTTCTTTATATGCGCGTGCACTCAAGCGTATGAGGATCGCTAGATTCCATCTTGTGAAGATTATGATGATTGGCACCAAGGCGACTGTGCCGAGGATCCAGGCAATAGCCCAACTGTCTGGTGGCGTAGTCCTTCCCGGGCCGCCGACGAGGCAGAGGAGCCCAGAGAAAAGCCAGACGCCGAACAGAGTGAAATATGCGGCCACGCGAGAAACAATAAACCAGAGCAATCTTGCAGTGATGATCAACCTAATACTCCACAAGCTGTTTGAAGAGATCGATTAGTCTCTGAGAGAATATTACCTCTCAGGACCCGCGATCATCGACGATCTCAAGTTCATCTGGGGAGCACCAGCAGAACCGCCGGCTCCGGTCCGTGTCGCGTTCAAATCCACCGTGGGATTGGTCAGGAGCAGGGCGGTCGCGGTTGATAGCCGGCGTGGTCGGCTTGCATGCACTCTCGGCATCGGTAGAGTGCGAGATCGTGTCTCCCTTGGGAGAGATGGGCTGGTTGTGTGTCATCAGAGGCGCCTCCGCTTGGTATGCTCAGGACCTACCCTAACTCCGAGGAGCCGGCACCTGGCGCTCGGACTTGTCCCAGCCAGCCGTGAGAGATTGAGGAACCCGATGCGGGAAAAATATGTCGGCTTCTATTGGACCCTTCCGATACATTGGAAGGGGTTCACGTCGCTATCCGCCGATGCAGAGGAAGCCGCAACTCAAAGCCGAACCATCCGGTATCAGCGCATTTGGATTCATAAGTGGGTAAAGGAAGAAGTGATCCGCCCCCATGGAGAGGTCCGGTTGGAATGTTAATGGAGTGATGGCCTTTCCGCCAGCACGGATGACGCAGTTGGTTGAGGGTTTGGCGCTGCTCGCACCGACATGGCCGGGACGAACACCTCTGGGGCCGGCGGCTTGTACCCGATGGATCCATGAGGCCTCAGAGTATTGTAGTGCCGTCGCCAACTCTCGATCACGATCTTCGCCTCCTTGAGCGAATAGAAGATCTCACCATCGAGCAACTCATCCCTGAGCCACCTCCGTCACGCCGATCGCGCGAACGGCATCGGCCACGGATTGGCCTTGTGAGACCATGACATCGACCTGGCGCAACTTGGCGACGATTTCTTCCGGCTTGTGGCGCTTCCTGGGCATTGTGGTCCTCCTGTCTGCCTCAAGACATACTTCAAGGTGGACCAGTTCAATGGGGGTGGATCAGTGCAGAGTAGGCCTGGAACCAGGACCAATGCACTAGGCATAGTCCTGACTCTTTGCCACTTGGGCTAGGATGAGCTGCGCCTTTGCCACAAGTGGGGGATCGACCATCGCGCCATCTACTCGAACTGCTCCCTCTGCTGCACCCGCAGCCGCTGCAACGACCTTCTCCGCCCACAGCCGCACCTGCGCATCGGGTAAGAAACCCTGTCGGATCGGCACGATCTGCGTTGGGTGAATCGCAAGCTTGCCCCCATAGCCGAGATCCGCAGCGCGACGGGCCTCCGTCTCCACCACGGCCGGATCGTCAAGGAATGTGGTTACACCATCCAGGGGCGAGGGTAGCCCCGCCAGCCGCGAACGCAGAACAATCTCGCTGCGGGCCAGCAGCAGCGCTTCCCAAGAAGATGAGCATCCGAGATCCACGCTGAAGTCTAGCGAGCCGAATGCCGCCACCGAAACACGTTGGGCCGATAGCAGTGATGGCAGTTCGGCAATCCCTCGCGCCGTTTCAACCAGCGGTATTACGGGAATATCTCTGCCGAGGCTCGTGTGGATCGCAGTAATGTCAGTCTCATTCTCGGCCTTCGCCAACATGACAGCAGATACCGACACACCCGAGAGCGCCGCAAGGTCGTCCGCGAACCAGGGGGTACTCCGCGCATTGACCCGAACGATCACTGGGACGGCCGTAATGCCGTGGGACTGAATGGCCTTGCGGGCCGAGTCCTTGAGATCCGGTGCAACGGCGTCCTCAAGATCAAGGATGACCGCATCGGCGCCGCTGGATGCGGCTTTGCCGAAGCGCTCAGGTCGACTAGCTGGAACGAAAAGGGGCGCTATCGGCGGTTGAATGTAGGATTTCATTTGGAAACTCTTTGCTTTTCCTGCCGCGATGACCTGGATCGCGAAAGCGCCGGACCTTCAGCAGCGTTGGCCGCCGAGGAATGCACCTCGTCAAACCTATTCATGGCTCCCGGCGGGATCGGGCACGGACGGGAGAGGGAGGCGCCGGAGCATCCGCGGGCTGAATTCCTGCCTCTGCGCTAAGCAGGCTGCTGATAGTCGCCGCCGTGTGCTTCAACGCTGGTAGCACGGCTGCGAGCTGCCGTTTGCGGTCGCCAGCATTCCTTAGGATGAGGCTGCTCATCGCCGCCTCAACACGACCGCCGACGAAGATCGGGACGGCGACAGCCCAAATGCGTGATTGATACACATCATCAAGATAGGATTCGTCGGCGAAGGCATACCCGGTCTTGCGGGCCGCGCTGATCCGGTCATGCAGGGATGTCCAGAGTGCATCCTCGGTGTCCCACCGGTCCTTGCTCTTCCGTAACCGGGAGAGGATCGTGTCCAGTTCGTCCTTGGGAAGATGGGCGAGATAAGCGATGCCGACACCAGTCGCCAGAAGTGGGATGCGGGCGCCAAGCCGACCCGGAATCGACATGCCGTTCGCACTACGATTCGTGTAAGCGATGACCATGGCGTCGCGCTCAAAGACGGCAATATTGGACGGCCAGCCGATTTCAGCGCGTAGGGCTTCGACATGGGGCTGAGCCAGCTGGACGAGACGGGAGGTGGCATCGAAGCCACGGCTCAGCGACTTGGTCCTAGCCGTGACGCCGAAAGCGGCGTCATCCGTCTGCCGATAGACATATCCGGCCTCGATCAGAGTTTCGATAATCCGGACGACCGTAGGCTGAGGCAGCTTCAGCCGCTTGGCAATATCAGCTGCCGAGATTGGGCCGCTCTCACTCACGACCTGCAGGACGTTGAGGCCGCGGATGATGGCTCTGACCGGCTCGAAAGAGGGCATGGGACCACTACTAGGTTTCTACACGGCGCGCTTCGCGCAGAGGCCCTAAAGCATACCTTACAATTTCTGCCTGCTCCATGTCATGTCTATCGATGGACCCGCCAGCCGGCACCGGCATCGCCGGACGCCCGGCGAAGCGGAGAGCTGACGCACAGGGAAATGCGTGGCGGACCAGTTGGTCTCGGACGAAAAGCCATCCGCCCTGGTTTTCCGGCTCCTCTTGGCACCAGACCCAGTCCCGAACCTTTGGAAAGCGGGCAAGTGCCGATCTGAGCTCATTGGCCGGGAACGGATAGAGCTGCTCGATCCGGACGAGGGCGATATCGTCCCCGAGCCCCAAGCTGTCGCGGCTCTGTTTCAGATCATAGAAGATCTTGCCCGAGCAGAGGACCACCTTCCTGACGCGCATTGGATTGGCGTCACTGTCAGGCATTACGGCACAGAAGCGTGTGTTACCTGTCATCTCGGCAAGCGATGAGGCGCAGGCCTTCTGGCGTAGGAGAGACTTGGGAGCAATGACGAACAGGGGCTTACGCCAAGGGGCGCGGATCTGCCGCCGCAGCAAATGAAAATAGTTCGCAGGGGTCGAAGGGTTGGCAACGATGATGTTGCCGTTTGCGCAGAGCTGCAGCAGCCGCTCGATGCGGGCGGACGAATGATCGGGACCTTGCCCCTCCAAGCCATGAGGCAGGAGCATGACAAGACCCGACATCATCTGCCACTTCGCTTCGGCCGAGACGATGAACTGGTCTACCGCGATCTGGGCACCATTCAGAAAATCGCCAAATTGCGCCTCCCATACCACCAGCCGGCCCGGGTCGGCGAGGCTGTGCCCGTATTCAAACGCGAGCACACCATACTCCGAAAGCGGGCTGTTGATAGCCTCGAAGGTTGCCCCATTGCGAGTCGCCGCCCGCACGGGCATCTCGACGGCCTCGGAGGACAGGTCGAACACGCTCAAATGACGCTGAGTGAACGTTCCGCGGACGCAATCCTGACCCGACAAGCGAACGGAAACACCCTCTGAGAGCAGCGACCCGAAGGCCAGAGCCTCTGCCGTGGCGAAGTTGATCCCGCTGCCGCTCTCAATGCTCTCAAGACGGGCCTTGTAGAAGTGGCTCACCTTGGGGTGTGGGGTGAGGTGGGGGGGGACCGATGAGATTGCCTGTCCGACCTCGACAAGGAGGTCTCGGTCTACGCCGGTGGTGACAGGGCCAAGGACGCCTTGCTCCTCAGCCTGAAGAACATCAACCCATTGGTCCTGAATCGTGTGTCGCCGGTTCGGCCAAAACGAGTCAATCGCCGTGTAGGCGCGGTGGAGTTCTTCCCGGAAGGCGACGGCCGTCTCCGTGGCCAACTCGATAGCGCGCGGCTCGGTTGCGGCGACCTTTTGGATGAGCTGGTCCCGCAGAGGCTCACGCGTATCGATCGTCTTCCACACATGGGGAAGCGTAAAGCGCGGCTCATCCAGTTCATTGTGACCATTGCGCCGGTAGCAGACCAGATCGATCAGGATATCGCGCTTGTACTTGTGACGCCATGCGATAGCCAGCTGCGCCATCCGTGCCACGGCAACCGGATCGTCACCGTTGACATGGAGCACGGGAACGCCGGTCATCTTGGCGATGTCGGTACAGTACAGAGACGACCGTCCCTCGGACGGCGTCGTGGTAAAGCCGACTTGATTGTTGACGATGAGGTGTACCGTTCCGCCAACGTTGTAGCCTGCGAGGTCTCCGAGCTGGAGGAGTTCCGCAACCAGACCCTGGCCTGAAAATGCTGCATCCGTATGCAGGAGAAGACACAGCACTTTCTCCTGGTCCTTCGCAACGGTTTGCTTGGCCCGGGCAAGGCCTGTCACGACAGGTGCCACGACAATGAGATGGGATGGGTGCGGTGCAATCGTAACCTTGAGAGCGTGTTCATCGAAGCGGATCTCATCGGCATGCCCCAAGTGGTAGGGCACGTCGCCGGTGAACGACGCGCCCCCCTTCGTCAGATCACGTCCCTTGATTTCTGCGAGCAGCATCGCAAGAGGCTTGCCGATAACTGTCGCGAGTGTGCTGAGGCGGCCGCGGTGCATGCCTCCGATGACGGCTTCGTCGAAGTTTGTCGCGGCGGCCTCCCGCAGGATCTCGCGAATGGCAACCGCAGCCGATTCGGCGCCCTCGATGCCGAAGCGCTTCTTTGTCGGGAATTTGATACGCACAAACGATTCGAACTCGTCCGCCAGGGTGACGGCCTCGAGCGTGCGTGCGAGCAAGTCGGGGTCAGCCGGCATCAGCATCGCCCGCTCGAACGCCTCGAAAATCCAGGTTCTGGCCTCTTCGTCGTCAATGTGCGCGGCCTCGATGGCTGCGGTGCCAGCATAGATTTCTGTCAGCTTGGAGACTAGGTGGTGGAGGAGGCCGCGCTGGCTCTGCCCGCCGAGGCGGTACGACGCCTCTCCGCTCTGCTCTGTGATCTGGCTCCGCAACCGGGACAGCAAACCTATCTCGGTCCGAGGTGTCAGACCGAGCGGATCGAGATTCGCTTCGCGGTGGCCATAGGTCCGGAAAGCTTGGACGAGATCCTCGGCAAGGCGGGCTCCCGATCCTGCCGTATCGGTCGTACCCTCATCCGCAATGCCCTCGAAATACAGTCTCCAATCAGCGGGAACCGATGAGCGATCACGCCGGTAACGTCCATAAAGTTCAAGAAAGAAAGCGTTGTCGCCGCTGAGGGGCAGATCCATGAGCACACCGGAACATAGACAGGGAAAAAGAACCAGGCAGGTCTTCCCTGCCTGGCGTTATTAATGGTCATTCACTCTTGAGCCGAGGAGCGTTGACATCAGCGAGGTCGCACCAAGCATCGAGCAGCGCCGAAAAGTCCTTTCCTCCGAAGCCTCTTGAGCGGGCGAGCTGCAGGCATTCGCGAGCTGCTGCTCCCATGGCGAGAGGGACCTTCATCGCAGCGGCAGCCGTGAGGGCGATCCCCAGATCCTTGTGGGCGAGGTCAATCTGAAAACCGGGCTCAACATCTCCGACGAGAACCTTCACAGGAAAGTTGGTCTTCAGGTGTCCGTTGTTGGCCGTGGTGCCGTTCAGAACCTCGATGGTCTTCTCCACATCAAGGCCGAAACGGGTCGCAAGCGTCAGGGTCTCCGCGTTGAGCTGGCAGGCAGCAATCGCGAGATAGTTATTCACGACCTTCATCCGGATGCCCGTGCCGACCGTGCCGCAATACTGAATGGTCGAACCCATGGCTTCCAACATGGGCTTGATTCGCTCAAAGGTTGCGGAATCTGCGCCGACCATGAAGAGGCACTCGCCTCGGTCCGCATGGCTCGCCAGTCGGCCGACCGGAGCGTCCGCGAAAATCATACCGGCAGACGCGACAGCCGCAGCAATCTCGTCGGTAGCGAGCGGGTCAATCGTGCTCATGTCGACGACGATGGTGCCGGGTCGGGCATTTGGGATGATGTCTTTGATGACGACATCGCGCACATGCTGCGAGGCGGGCAGCATCAAGAAGATGATCTCGGCCTCCCGGGCGACATGTGCAGCGGAGTCGGCTCCCTGTCCGCCGAGTTCCGCGAGCGCGGCGATCCCCGCAGGAATCATGTCATAGGATAGGGTCGAGAAGCCTTTTCTTTGCAGATTCGAGGCCATGGGGCGACCCATACGGCCGAGGCCAATAAAGCCGATTGTGGAGTTCATGGGCGTTTCCGATTGTTATCTTGATTGAGGGGGATCTCGCCGCATCAAGCGGCGAGATAGCTGGTCTTCACCATGGTGTAGAACTCGACCGCATAGCGGCCCTGCTCGCGTGGGCCATAGCTCGACATCTTCCGGCCCCCGAACGGAGTGTGGTAGTCCACACCCGCGGTCGGCAGATTCAGCATCGTCATCCCGGCCTGGACATTAGCCTGGAAGTGACGGGCATATTTCATCGAAGTGGTGACGATACCGGCCGAAAGCCCATACTCAGTGTCGTTTGCGACCGCGAGCGCCTCGTCGTAGTCCGCCACTCGGATGATTGACGCAAACGGGCCGAAAATCTCCTCACGATTGATTTGCATCGTGTTCGTGGTGTCGGCAAACAATGTGGGCGCCAGGAACCATCCGCGGGTTGAAAGCTGCAGCGGGTTCCCGCCCGATGCCAGTCGCGCGTTTTCCTGTTTTCCGATCTCGACGTACTTGAGGTTCTTCTCAAACTGACTCTCGTCGATTACGGGGCCAACCTGTGTTTCCTTGTCGAGTGCCGGTCCGATCCGCACCTTCTCCAGACGGGTAGCGACTGCCTTCGCAAAGGCGTCGTGAATGCCAGAGGTCACAATGAGGCGGCTGGATGCCGTGCAACGCTGGCCGGCCTGGAAGTATGCGCCATTGACGGCCAAATCAGCCGCGAGATCGAGATCCGCGTCGTCAAGCACAACGAGCGGATTCTTGCCGCCCATCTCGAGCTGGCAGCGAACCATTCTTTCCGCGCACCTCACTGCGATTCGCCTGCCGGTCGCCGCAGAGCCGGTGAAGGAGACTGCATCGGCACCTTCCACGACCGCCGCGCCGACTTCAGGACCACGGCCAATCACCATATTGAAGACACCCGCCGGGACGCCCGATGCAGCCACGATCTCTGCAATCGCAGCGGAGATACCCGGCGTCTTTTCCGACGGCTTCCAAACAATGGCGTTGCCGAAGGCCAGCGCCGGGGAGATCTTCCAGAGGGAGACCGCGATCGGAAAGTTCCAAGGCGTGATGAGGCCGACGACGCCTACCGGCTCGCGGGTGATCTCCACGTCAACTCCGGGCCTGACCGAGCCCATCTTCTCACCGGGAATGCGAAGGGCCTCTCCGGCGAAGAAGCGGGCGATGTGGCCGGCGCGGACGACTTCGCCCAGCGCGTCGGGGATCGTCTTGCCGCCTTCGCGCGCCATGATCTCGGCAAGCCGATCCTTCTGCTCAAAGATCATGCGGGAGATCGCATCAAGAGCCATCGAGCGCTGCTCAATGGTTGCCCCGCGCCAAGCGGGCTGAGCGCGGCGGGCTGCAGCGAACGCTGCGTTTACGTCGGCTGCCGTGGCCATTCCATATGTGCCGACCACCTCATCCAGATTCGACGGGTTGCGGATTTCCAGCGTGTCGCTGCCGCCGGTCCATGTTCCGCCAATCAGATTTTTTTCGAGAAGCATGCTGGTTCTCCTGCAGATGTCTATGGGGCTGGTCTGCTTGAGTAGGCTGATTTGCCGGAAGCCGACCTAACGTAAGAAACCCACTAGCAGCTTCTATCGAATGATGCTAGTTTTGAATTGTCAATTCACACAGTGAATAGAGCCCGATTGAGACGCCATCTCAGAAAAAGGGTTATGGGAGGACGACAATGAAGAGACGTAACTTCTTAAAGGGTGCCACTCTTGCTGGCGGTGCTACGGCGATCGCCGCACCAGCCATTGCGCAATCGGAGCCGGTCATCCGCTGGCGCTGTGTTTCGAGCTTTCCGAAAAATATCGATGTTCTCTATGGGTGCGCCGAGGTGATGTCGAAGGCGCTCGCAGAGGCGACCGACAACAAGTTCCAGATCCAGGTTTTCGCAGCAGGTGAGGTCGTCGGTGGCCTTCAGGCGCTCGATGCGACGATCAACAATACCGTCGAACTCTGCCACAGTGCTTCGTATTACTACGTCGGTAAGGATCCAACCTTCGCGTTTGGAACCCACGTGCCCTTCGGCCTTAATACGCGACAGCAGAACGCGTGGATGTATCATGGGCAGGGCAAGGAGCTGCTCGAAGCGTTCTATCGGGAGCACAATGTCGTGGCGATCCCAGGCGGCAACACCACGACCCAGATGGGCGGCTGGTTTCGCAAGGAAATCAACTCCGTTCAGGATCTCAGGGGATTGAAGTTTCGTATCTCAGGCCTTGGCGGCCAAGTGCTCGCTAAGATTGGCGTTGTCCCGCAGCAGGTTGGTGGCGGTGATATCTACCCTGCATTGGAGCGTGGAACAATCGACGCTGCCGAGTTCAATGGTCCTTACGACGACGAGAAGCTCGGGCTCTACAAGGTCGCTCCCTACTACTATTATCCAGGCTTCTGGGACGGCACATCCATGCAGCACTTCTTTATCAATGCTGGCGCTTGGGAAAAATTGCCGAAGCACTATCAAGCGGCGCTTCGCTCTGCTGCGGCTCTGTCGAACATCGATAGCATCGCACGATATGACGTCCTGAACCCAAAGGCCTTGCGCAGCGTCGTTGGAAATGGTGCCCAATTGCGAGCATTCCCGAACGAAGTCGTGGACGCCGCCTATGATGCCTCGAAGGGACTCTACGAGGAGCTTTCGGGTAAGAGCACGTCCTTCAAGAAGATGTATGAGAGCATGCTGACCTTCCAGCGTGAATCGGCTGTGTGGAACCAAGTGTCGGAATACGCATACGACACGATGGTCATGCGCTCACTCCGCCGCTGATCCAAACCGCGGGGCGGGAGAGTTCCCGCTCCGCTTGCCTCTGTGTAATTTGGTACGGCAATCCGGGTGAAGCAATGTACGATCACCTTAAAACCCTGCGCGTCGTCGAAGGAGCATCCTTCATTGCGGCGCCCTCGTGCGGTCTTCACTTGGCCCAGCTTGGAGCCGAGGTGATCCGGTTTGACCAAATTGGCGGTGGTCCCGACTTCCACCGGTGGCCCCGCATCCCCGGTGGGCCAAGCCTCTATTGGGAGGGCCTAAACAAAGGTAAGAAGTCGATTGCGCTCGACCTGACGCGTCCTGAAGGTCGTGAACTCGCAATACGTCTTGCGACTGCGCCCGGGGAAAATGGTGGGATCTTCCTAACCAATTATCCAGTCGACGGCTTTCTGTCACATGAAGAGTTGAGTGTGATCCGCCCGGACCTGATCACGGTAAGGATCATGGGCTGGCCAGATGGGACGCCGGCAGTGGACTACACGGTCAACTGCGCAATCGGCATACCGGACATGACAGGTCCCTCGTCTGTCAACGGGCCGGTAAACCATGTTCTTCCGGCCTGGGACCTGCTCACAGGGGCATATGCGGCTTTCTCCCTGCTCGCAGCGGAGCGGCGGCGGCGGGAGACCGGTCAGGGCGAGGAGGTACGCGTCCCTCTCGGCGACGTCGCCATGGCAACACTCGGCAACCTCGGCCAAGTCGCCGAGGTGCTCATCGGCGGGAACGATCGGCCCCGCACGGACAACGATCTTTTCGGTGCATTTGGACGCGACTTCGTGACCCGCGACGGCCGCCGCCTGATGATTGTCGCGATCACCGCCAAGCAGTGGAAGGGGCTCGTTCGCGCCTTGGGTATCCAGGAGCAGATTTCCAGCATGGAAGCCGAATTGGGCTTGTCCTTCGCTACAGATGAAGGACTGCGCTTCGAGCACCGCGACAGGCTGAACCCCATCGTGTCCGCAGCCGTCGCCCGCAGAGATTTCGGCGAGCTTACGAGCGCTTTCGATGCTGCAGGCGTATGCTGGGGACCTTACCGCACCCTCAAAGCCGCCCTGGAACAGGACGAACGCCTCTCCCCACGTAATCCCATGTTCTCGGAAGTCCAGCATCCGAGCGGCCATCGTTATCTGACACCGGGATATGCGGGCACCATGACCGGTCACAGCCGTCAGACTCCAGCCTGCGCACCACAACTCGGCGAGCACACCGAGCAGGTGCTCGCCGAGGTTCTGCGGCTAACCGGTGGTGAAATTGCAGATCTTCACGACCGCAGGATCGTAGCCGGTCCAGCGTAGTAGGGGCTACGAGGAGATCAACGAGATGTCAGCGGAGCGTCTGATCACCGGCGGGATGATCGAGGAATATCGGAGTTATATCGGCAGCAGCCAGAAGGCTGTGCAGCTGATCGATGCTGCCAGTCTCGCGCGCTTTGCTGTCGCGGCAGGATCCTCTGCGGACGAAACCCGTGTAACGGTGCCTCCAATGATGCACTGGGCGTACTTCCTCCCCGTGGTAGCCACGGAAGATCTCGGCGAGGATGGGCACTACCGGCGCGGAGGATTTATGCCTCCCGTTTCTCTGCCGAGACGAATGTTCGCGGGAGGGCGGACTGAGTTCCTGTCGCCTTTGCAAGTTGGCGCAGTGGCGTCCTGCGTTACGACAATCCGGGATGTCACACACCGGGCGGGGCGCTCCGGCGAACTCGTCTTCGTGGAAGTCGAGCGGCGGATCGAGCAGGAGGCTCGCACCTGCCTCATCGAAACCCAGGCGATTGTGTACAGGCAGGCCGGGGGCTCACCTACGGTCTCCCCGGCACCAACACCCTTAAAAGGCAACGTTTGGCAGCCAAATACCGTCGAGCTTTTTCGGTTCTCCGCTGTCACATTCAATGCCCATCGCATCCATTACGATCAATCCTACGCACGGGACATCGAGTCCTATCCCGACCTCATCGTGCATGGGCCGTTTACGGCGATGAGATTGTGCCTGTTGGCCTATCAGGGCGAAGAGCGTCCCATGCGCTCATTCAGCTTCAGCGCGCAGGCTCCGCTTTTTGTCGGTCAGCCGGTGCGCCTGCGGAAGGAGGAGGTCGATGACGGCTACGACCTTTTCGCCGACCGCTGCGACGGCGCCATCGCCATGAAGGCTAAGGCCACCTTCTGATCAGATAAACGAGAGAAACCTATGCACATCCACGCGATTCACCCGCTCACCCATGACAACGTCGTGGATTTTGCAATCAGCGCGGCAGCCGCCGCCCGCCGATATCGCACCGCCGCAGAGCAGACTGCCGCCCTGGAGCTCATGGATCAGAATGGCCGCATCAACCCTCAGATCCTCAACCAGGAACAGCGCAAGCTGCATGGGCTCGCATGGATCGCCACCACGGTAGAGACGCTGGCTCAGACAGCATCCTGGGCGAGCAGCCTCAAGAATGTGGGAAGGCTCGGAAAGACCGAGGCGCTCATTGTCATGATCGGCTTCGGCGAATACCTCGGGCAGCTCGTTGGCGGCCTGCCGATGAGCCCGAACGAGATCGTGCGACCGGGCGAGCTGGGGCTTACCGCCGACGCGGCGGCCCTCCAGTCAGATCCCGCAGTCGCGGCCTTCTTGGCCTCCGGCAATGTGGCCGCCAACCGCGCATCACTGGTGGCCGAAATGCGCGAGGAGCATGGCCCGGCCGAGACGCTCGGTGACGACACCTTGGATATGATCCGGGATCAGTTTCGCCGCTTCGCGGCCGAAAAGATTGCTCCGCAAGCGCATGAGTGGCATCTCGCCGATGCCCTGATTCCAGATGACATCGTTGCCGAGATGTCGGAGCTGGGGGTGTTCGGCATCTGTATCGACACGGAGTATGGAGGCCTCGGTCTCGGAAAGCTCGCCATGTGCGTCGTAACCGAGGAGCTGAGCCGAGGTTGGATTGCTGCAGGCTCGCTCGGCACGCGCTCGGAGATCGCGGGCGATCTCATCGCCAGTGCTGGAACCCCGGAGCAGAAGGCCCATTGGCTACCGCTGATCGCTTCAGGCGAGGTCCTGCCGACTGCGGTCTTCACTGAGCCGGATGCCGGTTCCGATCTTGCGAGCCTTCGCACCCGTGCCACGCCTACATCGACAGGCTGGCGGATTGACGGCAACAAGACCTGGATCACCCATGCATCACGCAGCGATCTCATGACGATCCTGGCGAGAACGGACCCCTCCAAGCCTAGCCATGATGGACTGTCTATGTTCCTGGGGCCGAAGCCGCGCGGGACAGACACGGATCCATTTCCCATCGAGACCATGTCGGGCGGTGAGATCGAAGTCCTCGGCTATCGCGGAATGAAGGAATACGAGATTGCCTTTGACGGGTTCGCTCTGGGGGCGGAGGCGCTTCTTGGAGGAGTAGAAGGGCAGGGCTTCAAGCAACTGATGCAGACCTTCGAGGGCGCCCGCATCCAGACTGCAGCCCGTGCGATCGGCGTGGCATGGAAAGCCCTCGACCTCGGATTGCGCTATGCGCTTGAACGGTGCCAATTCGGGAAGCCACTCGTGGAGTTTCCACGAGTCTCCGACAAACTTGCGCTCATGACTGTCGAGACCGTGATGGCTCGCGAGCTCACCTATTTCGCCGCGCGGGAGAAGGACAGTGGCCGTCGCTGCGATGTTCAGGCCGGGATGGCGAAGCTTCTGGCCGCCAGGGTTGCGTGGACCAATGCGGACACGAGCCTCCAGATCCACGGCGGGAACGGATATGCTCTGGAGTACGAGATCAGCCGTGTTCTCTGCGACGCACGGATCCTGAATATCTTTGAGGGAGCCGCCGAAATCCAAGCCCATGTCATTGGCCGCGGCCTCCTGGCAGGGCGCCGTGAAACTAACGCGGCCGCCTGATTAGAGGCATTTGATATGAGCTTATTGATCTCACAGGATATGCGTCGCGGCACGAATCCGGCTCAGCCGAATTTCGGGGTGGCTCTTAACATGCTCCACGACCTGCTGGGTGAGCGCCTCTCAACGGCGGAGGCCGTCCGGCTGCAGCATGCCCATACGATCAACTGGATCCCGCCACAGCCGCCCGATGCCGTCGTCTTCCCGACGTCCACTGAAGAGGTTGCACGGATCGTCAGTATTTGCGCCGAGCACCGCGTGCCGATGATTCCCTTCGGGACAGGATCGTCGTTGGAAGGACACGTCAATGCCCCCTATGGCGGCATTTCCATCTCCACGCGCGACATGAAGAGAATTCTCGCCGTTCATACAGAGGATCTCGATGTCACTGTTGAGGCGGGCGTCACCCGTACACAGTTGAATAGGCACCTGCGCGACACCGGATTGTTCTTCCCGATCGATCCCGGAGCAGATGCATCCCTTGGGGGAATGGCCTCGACACGGGCCTCAGGAACGAATGCAGTCCGCTACGGGACGATGAAAGACGCTGTGATCGGTCTTACGGCCGTTCTGCCCAACGGACAGGTCGCCCATACGGGAGGGCGGGCTCGCAAATCGTCCGCGGGCTACGATCTGACACGGCTTCTCGTCGGGGCGGAGGGAACGCTCGGGATCATTACGGAACTGACCCTTCGCTTATACGGGATCCCCGAGGCGGTAGCTGCTGGAATCTGTCCGTTTCCGTCTCTCGAGGCCGCTTGCAATGCCGTGATACTCGCGATTCAGAGCGGTATTCCGGCGGCTCGGATAGAGTTGCTCGATGAGGTTCAGATTGGGGCATGCAACAGGTACTCCAAGCTGACATTGGCTGAACAACCCACTCTCTTCCTAGAGTTCCATGGAAGCCAGGCTGCGGTTGCCGAGCAGGTGGCGTCCTTCGGGGCCATTGCAGAGGAACTCGGCGGACAGTTCCAATCGGCCGACCTGCCGGAGGAGCGCTCCAAACTTTGGCAGGCGCGTCATGATGCACACTGGGCTGCCCTTGCGCTCCGCCCCGGCTGCAAAAACATCACCACCGATGTGTGTGTTCCAATCTCACGGCTTGCCGAGTGCGTGACTCTGACAAAAGTGGATATTGAGCAGTCAGGCCTCGTCGCCCCGATCGTGGGCCATGTCGGGGATGGTAACTTCCATGTCCTGCCGTTGCTCGACCTCACCGACCCTGACGAGATAGAACGCGTGAAAAGGTTTGTTGACAGGCTTGTTGAACGTGCTCTTGCCATGAATGGAACCTGCACCGGTGAGCACGGCATTGGCCAAGAAAAGCAGAAATATCTCGCCCAAGAGGTGGGGTCTGTAACCCTATCGATGATGCGGTCTATCAAGCAAGCGCTCGATCCGTTGAACCTGATGAATCCCGGTAAGGTCATTGCAGTCTGAAAGTGTGACCTAGGTGTTTAGCCTCAGGCGGTAGTATGTTGGATCGATGACGAACCGCTGCGGCTGCCCGCTCTGTTTTGCAGATGTATTCTTCCGGGGTGAGCCCGCGTAAGGCTTTGAGCCTTCAGCCATGGCTGTAGGCATCCCGGAGCAGCTGCAGGGGATGCCGAAGCTGGTCATGGTTGTCTTAGAGCTGGCGCTTAAATGGCGCTTCCTATCGGTACGGTTCATCTGCTCGACCTGACTACTGGTCTAGGAGATGGCTTGGCTTCGTTATTCTGTGCTCACTCCGTCCTGCTTATAGGCATATACGTACCGGAGACCGATCCGAGCATACGATGAGCTGCTGGGTGGGCCGAACTCGACTAACTCACAAGTCGCGGCAGGCGTGGCACGCTGTCAATGAGTTGACGCGTGTAATCATTCTGCGGGTGGGCGAAAACCGCTTCAGTTGTTCCGTGTTCGAGCACTTTGCCTTGGTTCATTACAATCACGTGGTCGCAGATGTGACGGACAACAGCTAGGTTGTGGGAGATGAACAAATAGGTGAGATTCAGTCTCTGCCTAAGTTCTTGCAAGAAGGTGATGATCTGGGCCTGCACAGAGACGTCGAGCGCCGAGGTTGGCTCGTCGAGCACGAGCAGACGAGGCTCAAGTGCGACGGCACGAGCGATGCAGATACGCTGCTTCTGACCACCGGAAAGTTCGTGCGGATAGCGATACTTGAAGGTCTTCGGCAGACTGACAATGTCGAGAAGAGCGTCGATCCGTCGTTCGAGCTCGATGCCCCGCAGCTTCGTTTGAATCAGAAAGGGCTCGGCAAGAGCGCTGTGGATTGTATGACGCGGATCAAGGGCCGAATGCGGGTTCTGAAACACGATCTGCATGTGTCGGCGCATACGACGAAGCTCCTCGCCGGACTTAGCCGTCAAGTCACCTCCCTCAAACATGATGCGTCCGGCCGTGGGCTCGATCAGTCTCATGACGAGACGTGCGACCGTCGACTTGCCTGACCCTGACTCGCCGACGATGCCGAGGACATCTCCGGCGTTCACGCTGAGCGAAACGTCATCGACGGCGCGGAACTCTTTGCCACCCGAGACGAAAACCTTCGTAAGCCCAGTGGCTGAGAGGATCGACCCGTCATCGGTGTTAACGTCAGTCGAGGGCATGGTGACAGGCGACAACATGGTCGGCTCCAATGCTTGTCATTGCAGGCTTCTTGCTCGTACAGATCGCCGTCGCACGGGGACAGCGCGGATGAAAGCGACAGCCCGAAGGGGGGTGGATCAGGTTGGGGATCGTGCCAGGAATGGCTTCGAGGCTCTGGTGATCGCCCTCGATGTCAGGCAAGGCTGCCAGCAGGCCTTGGGTATAAGGATGGCGCGGCCGTGTTAGGATGTCGTTCGTCGTTCCCTGCTCGACAACGACACCCGCATACATTACGGCGACACGCTGAGCGATGGCGGCGATCGCCCCCACATCGTGGCTGATCATCACGACGGTGAGACCGAGGCGGTGCACAAGATCGCGCAAGAGATCCAGGATCTGGGCCTGGATCGTTACATCAAGTGCCGTCGTGGGCTCGTCAGCGATCAGAAGCTTGGGCTCACCGGCGAGCGCCATGGCGATTAGGATGCACTGGCGCATGCCTCCCGAGAGCTGATGCGGATAGCTGGCCTCAACCCGTTCCGGATCGCGGATTTGCACCTGCTCCAAGAGCTCGCGGCAACGGCGGCGGCGCTCTTGGCGCGAGAGGGCAAGTTTACCCAAGGCGCGAGCGTGCGCCACTAGGACATCCGATAATTGACGCCCGATCGTCAGAAGCGGGTTGAGATACGTCATCGGATCCTGGAAGATCATCGAGATCTTCACGCCACGGATCCGGCGCCACTCTGCCTCATTGAGCTCGTCGAGCGGCATGGAGTCGAACGTCATTCGACCACTGGTTCGCCGGGCTCGCTGTGGACCGATGCCGAGGATGGAACGGGCCAGAACCGTCTTACCGCATCCGCTCTCGCCGACAATGCCTAGCGTCTCGCCCTGGGCAAGGGACAGGTTGATGCCATCCAGCACCTTCAGGGTACCGTCGAAGGTGGGAATATCGAGATGGTAGTTCTCGATGCTGAGCAAAGCAGTCATCGGCTGCGGCTCCTTGGGTCGAGGATGTCACGCAGCCCATCGCCGAGAAGGTTAAAGCCTAGAACGGTCAGGAAGATGGCAAGACCTGGAAAGAGAGAATACCACCACCAATCGGGCATGTAGGTACGGGCCACAGAGATCATGGAACCCCACTCAGGAAGGGGCGGTTTGGCACCAAGGCCGATGAAGCCGAGGCTAGCGGCCGAAAGGATCGCCATGCCCATATCCATGCTGGCTTTAACGATGATTGGCGTCAGGCAGTTCGGCAGGATGTGCCGCCGCAAAATCCACGGGGTGCTCGCACCGAGGGCCCGTGCAGACTCCACGTAGAGCTCCTCTTTCACGGAAAGGGTCTTGGACTCGACGAGGCGCACATAGCCTGGCCACCACACCAGGGAGAGAGCGATCACGCAATTGGTAATACCAGGACCGAGCGCCGCTACGATGGTGAGCGCGAGCGCAAGGCCCGGAACAGAGAGGAACAGGTCCGTTACTCTCATGATCGCCGCGCGGATAAAACCGCCATGATAGCCCGCGATAATGCCAAGTGGCACTCCGATACCAGCACCGACTCCGGTGATGATGAGCCCAATCCAGAGAGAGGTGCGAGCACCCACGATGATGCGAGACAGGATATCGGCACCCATCTCATCCGTACCGAATGGATGGGCGGGACTTGGCGGCAGCAGGCGCTGGCTGAGAGTGACAGCGCCTGTGGTGTCCTCCGGGTAGGGTGCAAGCACCGGTCCGAAGATGGCGAGGATCAAAAACAGCAGCACGAGCGCAAGGCCGAGCATGGATGAGAAGCTGCCGGTAAAGAGATGCGCGTAGAGACGCCATTGCCGGACCGTGCTTGCGTGACGCTCGCGGAACGACGGAATTTCCGGCGCTGCGGCGGGAAGATCGGCTGACGTCATCGTGCACTCCTCAGGCGAGGATCGATCCAGGCATCGCCGGTGATGTTTCCACCTTTGCTCCCTTAGCCACCATGTTTGGCCACTGTTCCGGCCGCAGATCCACCTTGATATTGAGGGGAGCCAGGTTGTCGAGCAGAAGCAAACCGATGCGGCGAGCCTCCTCAAGGCCAGCGACGTGATAGTATTCAAGCGTCACACCGCCTTGGGGGTGCTGTGACTTGGCAAGAAACTCCTTGGCCTTAGCAAGGTCCTTGCGGGGAACAGACGGAACGCTGATGTGGCCGCGGATCGCATCCGGAAACGGGCTCGTTTGGAGCTTGGCCGCTCCGTTGTAGATCTGAACGAGGCCATCGTAGTCGAGCGCATAGGCAATGGCCTTGCGCAGGTTCTTGTCAGCAGTGGGACCCTGCTGGGTGTTGAATTTGATGCTGAAGGTTGTCATGCCAGGGTAATCCTGGATCGTGACGCCGCGCTGGCGGGCCATCTGCACGTAGTCGTCTGGCGTGAGGCCTTCGACGATGTCCGCCTCGCCACGCTGGAGCGACGCCTTCTGCGCGGCCGGCTCGCGGATGATGCGGTAAATCACGCCGCCCGGCCGATTGGCTTCGCCCTGCGGCCATCCCTTCCAGTAGTCGGCGACCGCCTCGACCTCGTAGAGAACGTCGGCATTATCAACCAAAGACAGCTTTTCCTTTCCAGCTAAGGTTTTGCGTGAGATTCTGATCCCGTGACTGATGATCGGATCAGGAGGTCGGGATGGAGGCGTCTGTACGTGAGGTGCTGGCGAGGATTACCACCGTTCCGGACATGGTCAGAGCCTTCCAGGACGAGGATCGTTGCCGGTCCTTGCTCGAAGCGATGGTCTGGCCCAAGGGACGGATTTGCCCCGCCTGCGGCTATCGCCGCTCCATCACCCTGATGGGCCGGGAGAATGGAAAGCGAGCCCGACCCGGGCTCTACCAATGCTCGAGCGGCACCTGCCGGTCTCAGTTCACGGTCACAACCCGCACGCCTTTGCATGCAACGAAACTCCCGTTACGGACTTGGTTGTCGGGCTTGTGGTTGATGCTGCAGTCGGACAAGGGCATCTCCTCGATCCGCTTGGCCGAAGCCCTCGGTGTCAGCCAGCCGACGGCCTGGCGCATGGGGCATGCCCTGCGTTTGATGGTCGGGCGCGAGCAGGCCCTCGATGGTGTGATTGAGATCGACAGCGTGTATCTGGGTGGCAAGCCGCGGCGGGAGATGAACTATTCTCCACCCGGCCGTGGACGCAAGGGCCAACCGAAAACCCTGAAAACTCCAGCGCTTGTGGCTGTGCAGCGGCCGCCGGATGTGAGTGTCGGTGCACCCGCTGGTGAAACACGAGCCGCAGTGATCGAGGATCTGTCCGAGTCCGAGGCCGATCGGGTTCTTACAGAAGCTGTTGACCCTAAGGCACATCTGATGAGTGATGAATGGAAAGCCTTCGTCTCCATTGGCACTGGGTTTTCGGCGCATGACACCGTCCACCATAAGGCTCGCGAGTATGCCCGCGGCCCGGTTCACATCAATTCAGCGGAAGGCTTCAATGACCGGATACGCCGGACCGTCTCAGGCGTGTTCCACCACATCAGCCTGCATCTGGCGGATCTGTACTTCAACGAGATCGGCTTTCGCTGGTCGCAGCGAGTGGTCACCGGTCAGGCGCCGCGACGAACGCGGAAAGGACGGCAGGTCACCAAGACCTTATGGACGAGAATACCACCTGCCCTGCAGCTCGCAGCAGTGTTCCGCTCGGCTATCGGACGCGAGATGCGGCGGACCAAAGCCGGCGGGATCGACCTTCTCTCGAAAGTTGCTGTCTTTGGTTGATAATGCCGGTTGGCACGAACGCCAGTAGGGTGCGGCTCACTTCTCTCGAGCACAGGATTTGCGATGACCACGGATAAGGCCAAGGCGGTCGAGACCGCCGTCAGCCAGATTGAACGCGCCTTTGGCAAAGGCGCCATCATGCGCCTGGGATGCGATCAGGTCATCGAAGTCGAGACGGTTTCCACCGGATCGCTCGGCCTCGATATCGCACTCGGCGTTGGCGGTCTGCCGCGCGGCCGGATCATCGAGGTCTATGGGCCGGAATCGTCGGGTAAGACGACGCTCGCGCTCCAGACCATCGCCGAGGCTCAGAAGAAGGGTGGCGTCTGCGGCTTCATTGACGCCGAGCACGCCCTGGATCCCGTCTACGCCCGTAAACTCGGTGTCAATCTGGACGATCTTCTCGTCTCCCAGCCGGACAATGGCGAGCAGGCGCTCGAGATTGCAGACACGCTCGTCCGCTCGGGCTCTGTGGATATTCTCGTTATCGACTCGGTGGCGGCCCTGACCCCGAAGGCCGAGATCGAGGGCGAGATGGGCGAGAGCCGTCCCGGGCTTCAGGCCCGCCTGATGAGCCAAGCGCTGCGCAAGCTCACCGGCTCGATCAACCGCGCCAACACGATGGTGATCTTCATCAACCAGATCCGCATGAAGATCGGCGTCACCTATGGCAGCCCGGAGGTGACGACGGGCGGCAACGCACTCAAGTTCTACGCCTCGGTTCGCCTCGACATTCGCCGGATCTCGACCCTGAAGGATCGCGACGAGCCGATCGGCAACCAGGTGCGGGTGAAGGTGGTCAAGAACAAGGTCGCTCCACCGTTCAAGCAGGTCGAGTTCGACATCATGTTCGGCGAGGGCATCTCCAAGATGGGCGAGCTGATCGACCTCGGGGTGAAGGCCAACGTGGTGGACAAGTCCGGCGCTTGGTTCTCCTATGACAGCCAGCGCCTTGGCCAGGGCCGCGAGAACGCCAAGACCTTCCTGAAGGACAATCCCGAGATTGCAGCTGAAATCGAGAGCAGGATCCGCCAGAATGCCGGTCTCCTGATCGCAGACCTGCAGGGCAACGATGATGTGGGCGCATCCTCGGATGCGGCTTAAGGCCTTCCCGGACGGAGAACGCCAAGTGCTCCTGTCGGGAGGCACTGCTCCATTGCCTGAAACAGTAAAAGGCCGCCGATCCGTAGGCGGCCTTCAAATTATCCGAGATTTTTGCGGTGCCGTCATGCTGCCTGGGAAGTAAAATGAAAGCATCTCCCGCCTTCTTGAAGGCCGGAGAGCCGATGCCGGCAAGTGGTATATAGCCCGGTTTCGCGGGCACTGCCGTATTTTTGCCCCCATCGCGGCTAAACAGGCCCATCTAAACTGAACAATAAGGAAGGGGCAATCATGACAACTCAGTCCGCAGATATCACCATTCCTGAGACGTTTCTGGAATATGAGGGAGTAAAGATCTATCGCACGTACCAGTTCGATGATCCCGGCAGCTATCCACCCTCGCCCCACATCTTCACGACCGCTCCAGATGGAACCTACGCTTCCGACCCCTTCCGCTTTGACATTCGCACTCTGACTGTTCCAGCGGCATCGGCCAACGAGGGCGGCGTGCGCGCTGGAGAAGAGACTGCCGTCGCGGCCGTGTTGGAGCAGGCCATCGATCGTGGCATGCTCGCGACACCAGATGCCAGCTCTGGGTTTCGCCGACCGGTTCAGGTTCATCAGCACGCCTGGTGAGGGCTACCTCGCCAGCCTCTCCTCATATGAGCGAGAGGCCGGCACCTCTGCAGGCGAGTGGCATACTTAAAGACCGATCTCCCACGCTGGGCAGAAAAAGGCCGCTCAATAGCGGCCTTTTTCAGAACTTGAGTCGCTGATGCTGTCAGGCCGCCTCGGCGACAGGGGCAGAACCCGCCTCATCCATCGCCCGCATGTAGACGTCCAGCAGGGTCTCGTGCTCGTCGCGCTCGTCCTGATCCTGCTTGCGGAGCTTGATGATCTCCTTGAGGATCTTCACGTCGAAGCCCTCGCCCTTGGCCTCGGAGAAGATTTCCTTCTTGGCCTCGTTCAGCTCCTTGATCTCGTTCTCGATCTGCTCGATGCGCTCCACGAACGAGCGGATCCGATTGCCCGGAATTCCAACGACGTCACTCATGGCTTCTCCTTTGCGGTACGGAGCCGGCACTATCCGGCAACGGAGTAAGCGCCCCGTTAATCCGGAGCAGCAGTCGCACAGGAAGAGACAAAAACGGAGTTGCCGGAAACAAACATACTCCGGATGTCTCACGACTCCATCGCACAAAGCGCAGGCGCTGGGCCCGTCCGTGGAGTTCTGCAGCGGAGAACACTCGTGAATTGCGCGATGAATCTTCGCCATTTGAATCCACATTTAAAAGTTGTGTCGCGTTTGGATGATCCGATCATGAGAGCACGAAGGACCACCACGAATACTTTCATGACGTGTCGAAGGGAGACTACGAAGCAGACCGGAACCGCTCGAAGGCCGTGATCTTTTGCGTAAATGGCTCCACATTCCTGCGATAGATCTCTTGCCGTAGAAACGTCAGCTCTGCCTCATACGTATCCTCGCCAATTTCGATGAACCAGGATTTGGGGCGGCCGTCCGTGCCATCGTTCCAGCGGTAGCCCCGCTTCTTCAGTTCATCCTTCATGTCGAAGGGAGAGCCTTCCGCCCAGATCCGCAGCAGGGTTTTGCGCGCTGAGGTCAAAAGATGGGACATGGCGCAACCTGCATTCCCGGGGAGGGGAGACGCCAGGACTTCCAGAAGGGCATGGCAGTCCTCGATGGCCCGATGACCCTGATGGAACCAGCCGCACTGCGACAGCAGATATCCCAGCTTTGAGCCCTCGAAGCCGAATTCCGACCAGGACACCTCGGCATGCGAGCAGGCCCATGCCTTCCGGGCAAAGCCGTGCGCCAGGCGCTCACAGAAGGGGCGGTCGAAGCGGGCATTGTGGGCAATCACCAGATGGGCCGGCTGGATGAACGCCTCGACGGCATCGAGATCGATCGTTTGCCCTACCACCATGTCGGGCGTGATCCCGGTCAGGCGCGTGATCTCAGGCGTGATCGGGAGCGACGGCTCCCGCAGGGCGTTGAAGGTGCCGACGACATTGCCGATGCGGCCATCCTCGTCATACGAGAACACCACCATGCCGATCTCGATGACCTCGTCCCGGGTGTGGTCGAGACCTGTGGTTTCGGTGTCCACGATGACGGCCAACTTTTCGCCCGGAACTGCGTTGCGGGATGTGGCCACGGAACGGGGCAGAAGGCGGCGCAGCACGCGGTATTGCCCACTTGCCTCCAGGGCCTCGACCGCAGCCTCGAAGTTGGCAGCATCCAGCCGAAACGGACGCTTCTGCCCTGGCTTCACCTCGATATCAGAGGTGAAGGGCTTCCGGATCGGCGCCGCCGTCTCGTCCAATCCAAGAAACAGATCCGCCTGTCCTTGCATTCAGTCCCCCGCAGCAATGCTGCCCCCGTTCATGAAGGTCAAAACCGTAGGGGCAAACTGGTCGCCATAAGGTTAAGGGCTGTTCAACGTCTCTTCGGCATCTTGCTCGCGCGCCCTGAGACTGCGAACGGTGGCTGCGCAACTGACGATGAAACCAATGGGACGGTGGATCTGAAATGTCGGATTGGCGAGACGAGAAAAACCAGACGGCGCGGGCCCGGCTGGAGAAGCGCCTGTCCGAGCACTTCCCTGTATGCGTTCTGTCCCACGCACTCAGACAGCCGCTGATCCCGCCCACGCAACGTCGCGCCATGGAGTCGTATTGGCGTCACCGGCCGCTTCTGGCGGATCGATTGGCGCGCGCACTCGCAGCCAAGAGTGGGCAGCCTGCAGGTTGGCAATGGCGTCTCGGTTCCAGCAAGGAAGAAGGGTTGCCGCTGTCGTTCCGCACCCCGCCATCACCCTACCGCGAGCCTGCATTCTCGCGCGGGCCAGCGCATTGCTGCGTCTGCGGGCAGCCTGTCTACCGCTTAGGATGGCATCGTGATCTTTGGGGTGACGGCAAGTTCAACAAGAATACCACCTGGCATGCCGCCTGCGTCGTGGCCTGGCAGTTCTGGACCGCACCGAGCGATCATCTGAGGATGCTCAAGCTGCGCCAGAACCGGAAATGCGCGACGACCGGACGTCGCCTGCTGAGAACGGCCGAGGTGGACCACCGCGTTCCGCTCTTCGCTGTTTGGTTCCAGCATCGTTCGAAGCCTTGGCCGGAACTGCTGACCTTCTGGGGCGCGCGCAACCTCCAGGTCATCAACAGGGCGGCTCATGTCGAGAAATGTGCGAAGGAGTCAGCGCAGCGATCAGAACGACGGAGAACCACGCTCTCTTCCAATAAGGGCATGATGGAAAATTCCTCGTCATAGAAATTGCTCCTGGTCGGGCAATGTCACGCCAGGATCTGCCAATGGCTCGGGCGCATGCCTCAGGTCTGGTTGAAGATGCAAAGCAGACCTTGGGAACACACGTTTGGTTGGCTGCTTTTGACCCACTGCTGACATTCCGATCGGCTCGGTGAATGCGACTGGCAAGCCGGTATACCAGCGCTACTTTACTGAGAGGCCCGGCTCCAAACGATGGAGGCATGGACGGTTCTCCACGCTGCGAGTCCTTTGATGACATGCCCCGGTTGTGGTTTCGAACTGGCATCAGACCTCGCCTTCTGCCCGCGGTGCGGTCGCCGGCAGCCGACACCGTGTCTGACGTGTGGCTTTCCGTGCGAGCCTGACTTTGCGTTTTGCCCTCGTTGCGGGGCTGCCCAGAAGGCAAGTTCCGCCCAAGCGGCTCTTGGCCGAACTGGAAGGGCACCCGGCGGCATTGCGCCGCCCGAAGCCGGACAGATCGAAGCTGCTCCGACAACAATGCGGGATGTGCCGCGTAGGGAAACCGATCGAAGGCAAGTGACCGTCCTTTTCGGAGATCTCACCGGATTTACCTCGCTAGGCGAACGTCTCGACCCTGAGGAGGTGCGAGCGTTTCAGAATGCGCTATTTGAGGCACTCGGCCAGGCGATCACCCACTATGGTGGCTTTGTCGCGAAGTTCCTGGGTGACGCTGTCCTCGCTTTCTTCGGGGCGCCAGTCGCTCATGAGGACGATCCTGCGCGAGCTCTCCATGCGGCGCTCGACATGTTGTCCTGCTGCGCGGTGCTGAACGAGCAGTGGGAGGCGCGTCTTGGCCAGCCGGTGATCCTGCATATCGCAGTTCACACCGGACCAGTCGTAGCCGGCAGCCTCGGAGAAGCTGGCAGCTCGGCCTACGACGTGACAGGCGATACTGTGAACACGGCCTCCCGTCTTCTCGAAGCGGCAGCGCCGGGGACAATCCTGGCTTCGGAAGCCACCTATGCCCTCACTTGGCATCGCTTTGCCTTTAGGACGGCCGGTGAACTGACTTTGCGCGGCAAAACGGGGCCGATGGCGGTCCACCATCTACTCAGTGTGCTGACCGAACCGCAGTCGGCGCGCGGGCTTGCCACTCACGGGCTTGCATCCCTGATGGTCGGGCGCGCTGACGAGTTGGAACAGCTCCTCGCGGCCTTCGACCGGATGCAGCAGGATCGGGCACAGGTTGTTAGCCTCGTCGGCGAGGCTGGCACGGGCAAGTCGCGGCTAATCTCGGAGTTCCTGCAACGGCTGGAGGGCGATGGTAGGCTTGCCGGCACGGCCGTCCGCCGGGCCGACTGCTCGTCCTTGGGCGAGCCGCCCTATGGTGTCTTCGCGGCGCTTTTTCGCGAGGGCTATCAGGTGGGGCCAGGCGACTCGCTCCGTGTGGCGCGGCAGAAGCTAGCAGTTGGTCTCCGCTCGCTCGGAGCCCCGGCCGAGATAACAGAGGCCATCGTGCCGGTGCTGAGCTACTTGCTCGCAGTCGAGGAGGCACGCCAGAGCGAACTGGATCCCGAGCAGCTCAAGCGCCAGATTGCGCTGGCCGCGCGCACGCTGGTCGAGCGGCGCCTTCAGCAGACGCCGGTCCTGATAATTGTGGAGGATCTTCATTGGGCCGATGCGGCATCGGTGGATCTGCTGCAAGACATTGTCGACCACTTGGCGGATCGGCCTTTGATGTTGCTGGTCTCGCATCGCCCCGACGCACCTCTCCACCTCGTCACCCAGGTGTCTCAGAGCATCATCCGGCTCGCTCCACTCTCTCGTGAAGAAATCCAGGCGTTGGTGACTGGCCTTTTCGGTCAGATCGAAGAGGCCGCGCTTGCCAAGGTACAGCATTTGATTGCAACGCGGGCTGGGGGTAACCCGCTGTTTGCTGAAGAGATCGTCCGCAACCTCGTGAGCATGGGAGTGCTCCTCCGCCAGGGCGATCGTTGGACGTGTACGCGGGCTTGCGACGCGGTGAATATTCCGCCGACATTGCACGGGCTCCTTCTCTCCCGTGTCGATTGGCTTCCTGCCGATGCTCGGCGCCTGCTCCAGGAAGCTGCCGTGCTGGGACTGGTGTTCGAAGAGGCGCTACTCCACGCTATTGCGACTGATAAGACGAGCACTGAGGCCACTCTCGAGCGGCTCGTAGCCTCGGAGATAATCCAAGAAGTCGGGCCCGGCCGTGAGGGCAAGAGATACCGTTTCGCGCATGCGCTCATGCACGAGGTCGCCTACGAGAATCTGCTCCTCTCTCGCCGGAGCGAGTTGCATGAGCGGGCGGGGCGCGCGCTCGAGAGCGCTGTCGGTCCTCAGCCTTCGCAGCTGAGCGATCTCGAAGCGCTGGGCCACCATTGGAGCCTTGCTCCAGATCAGCATAAGCCCAAGGGTGCGCACTACCTTATAGCGGCCGGCGACCGGGCCCGCGCGGTTTACGCCAACGCTGATGCCATCCGCCATTACCAGCGCGCCCTGCAGACCCTTGCTGGTCGGACCTGCGATGATCAAGCGCATGCAGTGCGGGAGCGACTCGCGGATCTGCTGGCCCTCACCGAGCAGCGGACCGAGGCTCTTGCGCACTATGAGGCGGTCCGGCAGACGCTAGAGGCGACCGGAGATCGCGCGGGCACTGCTCGCCTGCATCGCAAGATCGGGGGGCTGTACTGGGAATCCGGAGATCGGGAGCGTGCCCATGCCTTCTTCGCGTTAGGGCTCGAGAAGCTGGGTGAGGACGGGAGTCACATCGAGCGCGCAGAACTCTTTCAGGAACTCGGCCGGCTTGCGTTTCGGGCTGGCGACAATACGGGCGCAATTGCCTGGGCCGAGCGTGCACTCATAGAAACAGCGAGGGCGGAAGAGCTCACAACCGACCCTGAGCGCATCCCTGAGACGGCGGCTACGCGGGCGCAAGCCTACAACACGCTAGGCGTGGCGCGTGCCCGTACGGGCCGTCTCAATGATGCGGTCGGTAAGATCGAACAGAGCATCGAAATCGCTGAGACCCATGACCGACCGTGTTGCATGGATCGGTTGGTGAACGCACTCCGCCCACCCGATACCTTTGGGTTAGGCGATGCGGACGGACTTCGGACGCCCAAGCTCAAGCATTTGGTTCAAAGCATGAATGGCGATGGTGACCTCCGTCCTGCGACGCTGGTCCGTCCGTGAGCGCAGGGCGTTTCCAATCACTCGTTTGAAGCGGCTGATAGCCGACTCCACCAAGGCACGACGAGTATACCCGGAAGTCTTCTGCCAGCCGATGCGTCCATGCGCATGGATACATTGGAGATGCCGATCGCGCTGGGTTGGAGCTGTCTCCACATGCCCGCTCAGCACTGCCGTTGATCGTGGTGGAACGCTCACGTCGGCATCAGGATGACGTTGGACAACGGTACCGTAGATGTCCTCCCGATCGTAGGCGCCATCGCCTGTGAAGGAGGCGAGTGGAGCTGCGATCTGGTCGAGCAACGCTTCGACCTGTGCGCCATCATCGTCATCATGGGGCGTCAACTCTGACGCGAGGATCTGTCCCGTCGCCGCGTCAACCCCGATGTGCAGCTTGCGCCAGGATCGGCGCCTGCGGCTCCCGTGCTTCTCGATCAGCCACTCCCCGGGCCCACCGAGCCGCAGGCCTGTGCTGTCCACCAGCAGGTGAACGCGTCCTCTGGAGCTCGGACGTGGCTTTGGGACCTCCAGGGTTTCGGCGCGGCGGCTCAGGGTCGAGTGGTCCGGCACCGGCAGGTCCAGACCGAGGAGTTGGAGGACCGAGCCGATCAGACCTTCGGTTTGGCGCAGTGCCAACCGGAACACCGCCCGCAGGGTCAGGGCTGTCTTGATCGCTAGAGCTGAGTAATGGCGTTGACCGCCTCGTGTCGTGCGCGGCTCGGCCCGCCAGGCGGCAATCGCCTCCTCAGAGAACCAGACCGTGAGGCTTCCGCGCTGGCGCAGGGCTGCATCGTACTCGGCCCAGTTTGTTACCCGGTGCCGCTGTTTGGGAATGTAGTGACGGCGAGCGGCATGAGCCTTGAAGGGCACGGTAGAAATCCGGATCAGAAGGGCGCAGTCCTCCTATGCCATCCAGCTTCAGCTGCCAAATCGCCTATCCATGCAACAAGGCGGCGCGACGGTACCGACTTCCGCTGGTCCAACAAGGAGGGACTGCCGGCATGAGATCGTAGACCAAGAGATCCGCCGACCGGCGGAGTGATGTCCCTTGTCGGGACGAGGCAGCAGCCATCGCGCGGGCACTGTTGCGGCCATGACTTCAGACACAGATGAGGTCGACCGCGAATGCAACATGGCGAGGCTGACGCTTCCGACCCCATCATGCGGCAGCCCATGCTGACCCCGGAGAGAACCATGACCCGACAAGTGATATCAGCCAGACATACAAAGACGCCGCTCCAAGGGCTTGACCCAGATCCCCGGAATAAGAGAACAGAGCCGCCAAACGGGCACCATCCAGACATGACGATGTCGTCCCAACGATCAACCCTTTCAATGTTCGCCAAGCCCCTGATCTTTCTCATCCCGCAGGACCTGTCTCCAGCCCCAATGCAGCAGCGAAGGATCATCGCTGTCGACACCGTGGGTCAGCAGGATATCGTGGATCTCGCCGAGGCGGCTCAGTGTTGCCGGACCGCGCTTGAGACCGATGATCACCATAAGGATCTCGATCATCAGCAATTGAACGACATAGGCGTCACTCCCGACACGCATGGTCGCATCGTTGGGAACGTCGACGCCGAGCACGATATCTGCCATCGCGGCGAGGGGAGCGTTCGTCTGGGTCAGAGCGATAACCGTCGCACCCCGCTCTTTGGCGACCGCGACAGCCTCCAGAAGGGTAGGCATGCGGCCGATAAAGGAAATGGCGAACAGCACGTCCTCCTCTGACTGCATGGCGCCTGCGACAAGTTGCAGATGAGCGTCAGAGAACGCGTTTGCCGTGATGCCGAGGCGGAACAGACGCGCCTGCATGTCGACGGCAAGGAAGTTCGAGGTCGCCCCGGTTCCGAAACAATCGACTCTGCGAGCGCGATGCATGGCTTCGGCTGCTCGCTCCACATCAACCGGAACAATCTGGTGCTGCCAATCGGCAAGTACCGAAGTGACGCTGCCGACGACATTGCGAACGACGTCTGCAGTGCTGTCGCCCGGAGTTACGCTTCGATGCAGGTAGGGAGCACCGACGGCTAGAGCGCCTGCTAGCTTCAGCTTCAGATCGCGCAACCCGTCGCAACCAACCGTGCGGGCGAACCGTACGATGGTGGGGGCGCTGACGCCCGCCTTTGCCGCGAGTTCCTCCACGTTGGCCTGCATGGCCCAGTGTGGGTTCTCCAGGATCATTGCAGCGATGCGGCGCTGGCCGTCCGACATGGTGTCGATGCTGGTATTGATCGATCGCAGAATGTCCGAGCCAGCATCTGGCGACACGCTGGGGAGAGGATCGGCGTCAATCATGCCGCAGCAGGCCTTTCGTCATTTGCCATGTCATAGTGGCAGGCGAATTTATGATCACCCCCTGCCGAGCGCAGCTTCGGAACGTTGCGTGCGCATTCCTCCGTCGCCATCGGGCACCGGGTACGGAACACGCAGCCTGACGGAGGGGCCATGGGAGAGGGAATATCGCCCGTCAGCATCCGACGGATCTTCGGTGCGTCCGGGTCGGCTTTCGGCGAAGCTGCGAGAAGGGCTCGCGTATAGGGGTGGCGTGGTCGCGACGCAACGTCTATCGCCGACCCTATCTCCATGATGCGGCCGAGATAGAGCACCGCGATGCGGTCGCACATCAGCTCAACGACATCCAGATCATGCGAAATGAACAACATCGCCAAGCCGAAGCGTTGCCGGAGATCCTGCATCAGGTTGATCACCTGGGCCTGAACGGACACGTCGAGCGCGGAAACCGGCTCGTCCGCGACGATCAGCTTCGGCTCCACGGCCAGGGCGCGGGCTATCCCGATACGCTGACGCTGGCCGCCGGAAAATTCATGCGGGAAGCGCGACATGTGTGCGGCGGGCAGGCCGACGGTCTCCAGAAGCTCTCCGATCCGCTCGGTGCGCCGGATTCCGGTGGCGAGGCGATGAGCATCGAGTGCCTCGCCGATGATGTCGCGCACACGCAATCGTGGATTCAGGCTCGCATAAGGATCCTGGAAAACCATCTGCGCGTTGCGGCGGAGCGCTTTCAGCTGCCGTTCTGGACGGTTCGAGATGTCCTCGCCCTCAAACCGGATCATGCCGGAAGTCGGATCGATGAGCCGCAGGACAAGGCGGCCGATCGTGCTTTTGCCCGAGCCGGACTCGCCGACCAATCCCAGCACCTCGCCCGGGGCGACATGGAAGCTGACATCCTCGACTGCGCGAACGAGATGCGGCGCCCGGCCGAAATGTTTCGTCAGGCCTTCGACGGCCAGAAGCGGCGAAGCGCTCATGCGGGGATCTCCCTCCATCTCAGGCAGCGCACGCTGCGATCCATCTCGGTTTCCAGCAGGACCGAGTCCACGCGGCAGAGATCGGTCGCGTGGCCGCAGCGCGGTGCGAAGGCGCAGCCGTCACCGACCTTGCCGATCGAGCCGGGAATCGACTGCACCACACGGCGCCCGTCCTCTCCACGCTGGGCGCGGGCTGGCAGGCAGTTCAGCAGTGCACTCGTGTAGGGGTGCCGTGGCGTGCGGAAGATCTCTCCAACCGAACCGGTCTCGACCACTTGCCCGGCATACATGACGGTGACCCGGTCCGCGATTTCAGCAACGACCCCGAGATTATGCGTGATGAACAGCACGCCCATGCCGATCTCCCGCTGCAGCCTTTGGATGAGCGCGAGAATCTGGGCCTGAATGGTGACGTCGAGCGCCGTCGTCGGCTCGTCTGCGATGAGCAGCGACGGATTGCAGGACATGGCCAGCGCGATCATCACTCTCTGGCGCATCCCTCCCGACATCTGGTGCGGGTACTCGTGGACGCGTCGCCGGGCGTTCGGGATCTCCACGAGATCGAGCATCTCCTCGGCCCGCTTGAGAGCGGACGCATGTCCGAGCCCCATGTGCAGGCGAACGGATTCGGCGATCTGCTCGCCCACGGTCAGAACCGGGTTGAGGCTCGTCATCGGCTCCTGAAAGACCATCGCGATCTCCGCGCCGCGCAGCCTGCGCAGGTCTGACGAGGGCAGCGCCGCGAGGTCGACAGTCTTTCCGGACCGCTGGCGGAACAGAATTTTTCCTCCCGAGACACATCCAGCCGGGCGAGGAAGCAGGCCCATGGTGGCAAGGCTCGTCACGGATTTCCCGGAGCCGGATTCCCCGACGAGAGCAACGGTTTCTCCCGGCACGACGGAGAACGTCACTCCACGAACCGGGGTAACCTCTCCGTCTTCGGTGCGAAAGCGGATTTCGAGATCCTGGATCGAGAGGAGAGAAGGCGTATCCATGCTCATAGCGCCTTCCGCAATTTAGGATCGAGCATATCGCGCAACCCGTCGCCGACGACCTGCAGGGAAAGGGCAGCCAGCACAATGGCGAGCCCCGGGAAGAGCACCACCCAAAAAGCCTGGTCTGCATATTGCTGACCAGAGGCGATCATGGTCCCCCAGGTCGGCAGCTCCGGTGGCACGCCTGCACCCAGGAAGGATAGTCCGGCTTCGGCCAGGACGGCATAGGCGAAAATGAACGTCGCTTGCACCAGAACCGGCGAGGCGACGTTCAGGAGGATATGCATGGACAGGATCCGGCGTGTCGAAACACCCAATGCGCGGGCAGCCTCGACGAACGGCAATTCGCGGATCACCAGGGTCGATGCGCGCACAACACGGATCACCCGCGGCGTGTAGACAATGGAGAGAGCCAGCACAACGTTGAAAGCGGAGGCTCCAAGGACTGCCACCAGGAAGATCGCCAGCAGAATGTCGGGCAACGCCATCAATGCATCGACGACCCGCATGATGAGACCGTCAAGAGACCGGAAGTAGCCGGCCAGGAGCCCGAACAATGTGCCGAACGTCATCGACACCAGCACCACGGCAAACCCGATGCCGAGTGACGCGCGGGCACCGTAGATGATGCGGGAGAGAATATCCCGGCCGAACTCGTCGGTGCCGAGCCAGTTCAGCTCGCTCGGCGGCTTGAGGCGGCGAATGACCTTGATCGCCGTCGGCTCGTAGGGCGCGATCCATGGAGCCAGGAGTGCCATCAGCATGGTGACGCACAAAACGATGAAAGCGATGAAGACGAGCTTGCGCCGGAACATGCGGCGCAAGAACAGACGAAGAGAAGACTGTTCCATGATCAGTACCGCACGCGAGGGTCGACGAAGGTGTAGATGATGTCGATCAGGAGATTGATCAGCACATAGATACCGGCGACGACGATGAGTGCCCCCTGGATGACCGGATAGTCGCGCCGCAGCACGGCCGACACCACGAGGTTTCCGATGCCCGGAAGCCCGAACACGGTCTCGGTGACAATGGCGCCACCGACCAGCAGGGCCGCCGTGAGACCCACCACGGTGATGATCGGCACGAGTGCATTGCCGAAGGCGTGGCGCAGAACCACGCGTGCTTCGGACAGGCCCTTCGAGCGTGCGGTGCGGACATAGTCGTCGCTCAGCACGTCGAGCATGCTGGCTCGTGTGAAGCGGACAATCAGGGCCGAGTTGACGATCCCGAGAACAGTGGCTGGTAGCGCCAGATGAAGGATGCGCTCCATGAACGGTGCGCCTGGCTCACCATAGCCGGCGACCGGGAACCAGCCGAGCCGGACGGCGAAAAGCTGAATGAAGATGAGACCAAGCCAGAAGCTCGGGACATTCGCCGCCAGCATGGCGAGACCGCTGACGATCTGGTCCACCAGACGCCCGCGCCACACGGCCGAGGCAATACCGGCCGGAATGCCGACCAGCGCGGCGACGGAGACGGAGAAGAGGGCCAGGAAGAAGGTGGGCTCCGCACGCTCTGCGATAGCCTGGATGACAGGGCGCTGCAGGAAGATCGACTGGCCGAGATTGCCGGTCGCGATCTCCTTGAGCCACAGAATGAACTGCACGAGGACAGGCTTGTCGAGCCCGTAGACCTCCCGCAGCCGCGCAATGTCTTCCGCGGTTGCCTGATCGCCCAGCATGAGCGCCGCCGGATCTCCCGGAGCGAGCCGGGTGAGGAAGAAGACCATCGTCGCCACCAGGAACATGACGACGATGAGGCTGCCAAGACGACGGCCGAGCTTGAGCCACATTGCTTCCTGCTCCGGGAAGGAGACAGAGACGATGAATCCGTCTCTGTCGTTGGTCTTTCGGGGAAAGAGTTCGCTTACTTGGCGATCTCGACGTTCCAGAAGGCCGGCCATGGCATCGGCGTATAGCCCTTCATCTTCGCCGATACGCCGCTCAGTGATGCGAAATTGCCAACACGGATGTACGGAACCTCGTCGTAGACGACCTGCTGAACCTTACTCCAGAGAGCGCCGCGCTTTGCAGGATCAGGTTCGCTGTTGAAGGCTGCGAGCGCCGCATCCTTTGCGGGCGTCTTCCACCAGCCCGGAGCACCGTCGCCGAGTTGCGGCGGCGACAGCATGGGCTCCGGCAGGAACGCCGAGTGGGTGATGTAGACGTCCCACAGGGCCGGATCGCCACGGCGCTGGATCAGGGTGGCCCAATCGACCACGTCGAGCGTGACATTGAAGCCGGCCGCCTTCAGTTGCTCGGCCATGACGAGCGCCATGCGGTTATGGAAGTCATATTGCTTGGAGTTGAGGATGCGAATGGGGGCGCCATCGTATTTGGCCTCCGCCAGCAGCTTCTTGGCACCTTCTGCATCGCCCTTGTTGTACTTGTCGGTACCGGCGGCGGAGTAGAAGGGGGACCCTTTCGGGAAATGCTCGCCGGCGACCTGATAGAATTTCGGATCGCCGAAGCCCGCGAGCAGAAGCTCCTCCGCATTCAATGCCATCTGGAGCGCCTGACGGACCTTCGCATCCGCCAGCGGGCCCTGCTTGGTATTGGTCGGTATATAGGGGAAGCCGTAGGGCATGGTCACGACGGCCGTGACGCCGGAGGCCGAAGATACCTTCTTGTTGCTCTCGACGGGAAGCTGGTCGGCGAATTGATACTGGCCCGCGACGACGCCCTCGACGCGCGTGTTGGCGTTCGGAACGGGAATGAAGCGCAATTCATCGATCTTCGCTTCGCGCTTGCCTGCATAGCCGCTCGCAGGCTCGCTGCGGGAGGCGTAGGCATCATGCTTCACCAGAACGACGTATTGATCCGGCTTACGCTCGCGGAATTTGTAGGGGCCTGTGCCGATGAACTCGACGAGGGGATTGGCGATGGACTCCTTCGCCATGATGGCGGCGAATCCGGAGGGAAGCGCAAGGTGCGCCAGCAGCGCCGGCTGGACTTCCGTCAGAGCAATTTCGACCGTCGACGGCCCTTTCGCGGAGATCGAGGCAATGCTCTTGGCGAGTCCCTTGCCGCGCGGGGTCATCTCGACCCAGCGCTTGAGAGAGGCAACGACGTCTTCAGCGTCGAGATCGCGTCCGTTGTGGAGCTTCACACCCTTGCGGATCTCGATCGTGTAGGTTTTGCCGTCGGCGGAGATCTTCGGTATCTCGGCAGCCAGCATGGGCTTGATGGCCCATGCGGCGTCGAAGGTGAACAGCGGTTCGTAGACATGCTGCATGATCAGGCCGACGAGATCGGCCGTGGATACCATCGGGTCCAAAGATTGCGGCTCGCCGACCATGGCAAGATTGGCGCTGGTCGTCGCCTGCGCCCAAACGAGGTTCGGCGCGAACATTACTGCTGCGGCCATTCCGGTTGCAGCAAGGCCGAGCCCGCGCGTCGTGAGCGTGCCCGTGCGATCCTGACGATCTTTCATGCAGTCCTCCATCGATATCCACCCAACGTGTTCCCTTATGTTTCAGATGGGTGTTGATGAAAATTTATTAAGCTGTTTGGTCGACTGTCAATTCCCTTGACCCGAAATAGTGCTGGTTTTACGCCTTGTCACTCACGGTCTGGGCCGGGCGCTTGTATCAAAGCAGGCAGAATGTGTAATTTACTTTCATCGCTCGTGATGGAGCCAGAGAAGGATCTTTCCGGATGAGTTTTGATCTCGTTCTGCGGGATGGGCATGTGATCGATCCATCTCAATCGATCGACCGGGTGACCGATGTCGCCTTCCTTGGCGGGAAGGTCGTTGCGGTGGGCGATCATCTTTCCGAGAACGCTCGCGTGGTCGAGGATGCGAGCGGCAGGATCGTCACGCCAGGGCTGATCGATCTTCATACTCATGTTTACTGGGGCGGCACGTCGCTGGGTGTCGATCCCTTGGTGCTGGCTCGCGGCGGATGCACGACCCTGGTCGACACGGGAAGTGCCGGCCCCGGCAATTATTCCGGCTTTCTCGAGCACGTGATCAAGCCCTCGCCGGTGCGGATCATCGCCTATCTCAATGTTTCCTTCGCCGGAATTTACGGCTTCTCCAAGCGCGTCATGGTGGGAGAAAGCGGTGACCTGCGGCTCATGGCACCGATCGATGCCGCCGAAGTCGCCGAAGCGAACCGCGATACGCTCGCCGGCATCAAAGTTCGTGTCGGCTTCCACGCCTCGGGCAATTCAGGAATTGTTCCGTTGGATATCGGCCGTCAGGTAGCCGATCGCGTGAACATGCCCATGATGGTGCATATCGACCATCCGCCGCCGACATTGCCGGAGGTCCTCGAGCGCCTGCGTGAAGGTGATGTCCTCACCCATTGCTTCCGGCCCTTTCCGAACACACCCGCAACCTCGGACGGCAAAGTGCATCCGGCCGTGCTGGACGCCCGTCAGCGGGGCGTTATCTTCGACATTGGACACGGCATGGGGTCTTTCTCCTTCCAGACGGCACGGATCATGCTGGACAACGGCTTCCTGCCGGACTGCATCTCCAGCGACGTGCACGCTCTGTGCATCGACGGGCCTGCCTTCGACCTGCTGACCACGCTGTCGAAGTTTCTCTGTCTGGGCATGCCCCTGACCGAGGTGATCAAGGCGGCGACCGAAAATCCAGCCAGGGCTCTCAGGCGTCCGGAGCTCGGTAGCTTCAGGCCTGGCAGCGCCGGCGACGCCTCGATCCTGGAGCTTCAGGATGGCACCTTCGATTATGTGGATTCGGTGGGCGAACATCTTTCCGGAACAATGCGTCTCGCGGCACGAGGTGTCGTGATCAACGGGCAGATGTGGCACGAAGCGTAAGAGGAGATTTGATGATGACACCTGAAGAGAAGCTCGCCGCATTAGGCTTGAAGCTGCCGGATGCTCCGGTGCCGGTGGCCAATTACGTGCCTTACCGCCGGGTCGGCAATCTGCTCTACCTCTCAGGCCAAGGGCCTAAGCGCGCCGACGGCACGTACCGGCCGGGCCGGCTCGGGCGCGATGCGACCATCGAAGAAGGCTACGAGGATGCCCGCCTGACCGGGCTCAACCTGCTGGCCGTCGCCAAGTCGGCCATCGGCGAGTTGAGCCGCATCGAGGCGGTGGTCAAACTGCTTGGCATGGTCAATGCCGAACCGGACTTCTCCGACCATTCCAAGGTTATCAACGGCTGCTCCGATCTGCTTGTCGAGGTGCTGGGCGAGGCCGGGCGGCATGCCCGTTCCGCCGTGGGCATGGGCTCGCTGCCCAATCGCATGACGGTCGAGATCGAAGCCATTCTCCTCATCCGCGACTGATTAGGAGCCGTCATGAGCATTCAGGCCCTCAAGGAAGAAGTTGCCCGTCAGTTCGGGACGCCAGCTGTCGTCATTGATCTTGATGTGGTGGAGCGGAATATCGCGCGGGTGCAAGCCCTATGCGATGCGGCGGCTGTGGCCAATCGCCCTCATATCAAGACCCACAAGAGCCCGGTGATCGCCGCCATGCAGCGGGACGCGGGCGCGCGGGGCATCACCTGTCAGAAGATCGGCGAAGCCGAGGTCATGGTCGAAGCCGGTCACGACGACATCCTGATCTCCTACAACATCCTGGGCGAGGAGAAGCTCAACCGCCTCGGCCGACTGTTGGCGCGGGCCAAGGTCACGGTCGCGGCCGACAATCCGGTCGTCGTGGCAGGCCTGCCGCAGGCCGCCGCGATCGCCGGGTGCAATCTCGACGTAGTCGTGTAATGCGACACCGGCCGCAAGCGGGCAGGGGTCGAGACCGTTGTCGAGGCTGTCGCGCTGGCCAAGGACATCGCGTCCCGGCCGGGGCTCTCGTTCGCCGGGTTCATGCTGTATCCGCCGGAGGACGCCATGGCCGAGACGCAGGCGTTTCTGGATGCCGCCACCGCCGGCGTGAGGGAACTCGGCCTTGAGCCGCGCATGGTATCCTCGGGCGGCACGCCCAACCTGCTCAATCTCGGCAAAATCAAAGGTGCAACCGAGCACCGGGCCGGGACGTCGGTGTTCAATGCCCGCATGATGCTGACGGCTGGCGTGGCGCGGCTGGAGGATTGCGCGCTCACCGTCTATGCCACGGTGGTGAGCCGGGCCGGGCCCGAGCGCGGCATTCTCGATGCCGGATCGAAGACCTTGACGAGCGACACGGGCGGGCTCGAGGGGCATGGCCTGATCTTGGAGCACCCGCAGGCCAGGATCGCCCGCTTTGCCGAGGAGCACGGGTTCCTCGACCTCTCCGCCTGCAAGGACCGGCCCAAAGTTGGAGACATCGTCCGCATCGTGCCGAACCATGTTTGCGTGGTGGTCAACATGGTAGACCGCTTGGTCACCGTGCGGGGAGATGAAATCGTCGGTGAACTGCCTGTCGCTGCCCGCGGGCGCCTGACCTGAACCGGCGACAAGAGGCCTCATCGAGAACGGTCGGCACGTTTCCGGATCGCAAGCCGCTCCGATGTTTTTCGATGCATTTTCTCCTCGGCTTCGCCGGAAGATGCTCGGGTCCTATGAAAGCTGCGCACCGGCGTCCCGACAGCATCGTCCCAGGGCATCAAGGACTGCCATTTCGTCGATCCGTGTTCCGTGGCGCTGGAGGCAGGGAACGACGATGCTGGCGACCGCATGACCTGCGGGTCCGATGATGGGGCAGGCGATATCCGTCACGGCGACGATGTCCCGGCTCGGCGCAATCTGATAGCCGCGGGCCCGGATCTCTGCAAGTTGCCGGCGGGTTTCAGGGATGTCGAGCATGCGCTGCGCATCCTCCGACGCCTCCCGCATCAGAAGATGCAGCCGATGCTCCGGCTGGAACGCGAGGATGAGTTGGCCGGAATTGGCCTCCAAGGCCGGACGGCCGTAACCGAGTCTGATCGTGACGCCTGCGTCGAGATATCCTGCTGTTGTTGCCACGACAACCGTTTCGGCTCTGCTTAGGACGACGAGATGGGCGCCCTGTCCGGTGTTCTCGCTGAAGCGCTCCATGTGCGGCAACACGACCGAGGTCAGCTGTCGGCCGCGCGGCGTGCGTATGCCGAGGTCGAAGAGGCGTCGTGAGAGTGCCAGACGCTCAGTGCCGGGCTCTCGCTCGAGATAGCCGCGCTGCTGCAGGACAAACACCATGCGGAAAATCTCGCCCTTGGACCGGCCGAGTTGTTCGGCGATGGCCCGTGTCGAGAGGGGTTCTCCCGCCTCGGCGAGAAGCTCCAGTATATCGAGCCCCTTTTCGAGCGCCGGAGCCGCATAGGCCGCGCGGACGAGATCAGTATCGGCGGAGAGGGAGGATTTCACGGGTTTGTGCTTCATATATGAAACTTGACATCAAATAAGAAGTTATCTTAGCCTTTCCCTTGCGATAGGGGTAGGCCGATGTTTGCATCGCTGAGACATGCCTGGATCCTGTGCTGTCCAGCCGGCGGCAAGAGCTCTGCCGAGGCGGTGCGATGAAATACGGCCTCCAGTTCCGCGATGTCTTTGCGGCTTGGGAGGCCTTCCTCGATGGTGTGCTGGTGACGCTGACCCTTTCCGGTGCCGCCATGCTTGGAGGGCTGGCGATTGGCATCACGTTTGCGGCCGCACAAATCTATGGTCATCTGGTGTTGCGCCGCCTGGTCGTCGCCTATGTCGAGGCGATCCGCAACACGCCACTGCTGGTTCAGCTCTTCCTGATCTTCTTCGGCCTTCCAAGTCTCGGCCTGAGGCTCGACGGCATGACGGCGGCAGCGATCGCGCTCGTCATAAACCTGGGGGCCTACACCACCGAGATCGTTCGCGCGGGTCTCGAGGCGGTGCCGCGCGCGCAAATCGAGGCTGGCTCCTCGCTGGGTCTCTCGGGACTCCAGGTCTTCCGCCACATTGTGTTGTTCCCGGCGCTGAAGGCTATGGTGCCGGCGCTATCGAGCCAGTTCGTTCTTCTCATGCTGGCGACAAGCATCGTGTCGCAAATCTCGGTTCCCGACCTCTTCCACGCCGCGTCTATCGTGCAATCGCGCACGTTCCGCGACTTCGAGGTCTATATTGTAATCGGCGCGCTCTATCTCGCGCTCGCCTTCCTCTTCAGAGGGCTGTTCGCCCTGATCTATCACTGGGCGTTTGCAAGACGATGATCCGCTCCTTCGACCTTATCGATGTTCTCTATCTCATCGCCGCCGCGCGCTGGACGCTGATGCTGACCGCAGTCGCCTTCATCGGGGCCGCTCTGGTCGGAATGATCGTCGCAGTTCTTCGCGTGGTGCCGTTAACACCTCTTCGCTGGCTCGCCGCTTTCTACATCCAGGTGGTTCAAGGTACGCCGCTGCTCGTGTGGCTGTTCGCGCTCTACTTCGGGCTGTCTATCATCGGCCTTTCTGTCAACGCCTGGATCGCGGCGGCGGTTGCCTTCTCCATCTATGGAGGCGCTTTCCTCGGCGAGATCTGGCGAGGGGCGCTCATCTCGATCTCGAAAACGCAGTGGGAGGCCGGTGCGTCTCTGGGGCTCTCCTTCTTCGAGCAGCTTCGCCACGTTATCGTCCCACAATCGATCCGAGTGGCCACTCCGCCGACCGTCGGCTTTCTCGTCCAGTTGATCAAGAACACGTCCCTTGCCGCGACCATTGGGCTCGTTGAACTCACCCGCGAGGGACAGCTCACCTCCGCCGCCACGTTCCGCCCCTTCACGGTCTATCTGACGGTGGCGGCGCTGTACTTCACGATGTGCTTCCCTCTGACCCAATGGAGCCGCTCGCTTGAGCGGAAGTCGAATGGCGCTCGTTGAACTGAACCGAATTACCAAGCGCTACGGCGACCTGACCGTGCTGAACGACGTGTCGCTGGCAGTCGAGAAGGGGGAGATTATCGCGGTGCTTGGGCGCTCGGGCTCGGGGAAGAGCACGATGCTCCGCTGCATTAACGGTCTCGAGAACATCCAGGGCGGCGAGATCATCGTCGATGGAGTGAAAGTCAATGATCCGGCGACCGACCTCCGCAGCCTGCGCCAGCGGGTCGGCATCGTGTTCCAGAGCTTTAATCTCTTTCCGCATCTCTCCGTGGCGGACAACATCACTCTTGCGCCACGGATCGTGAAGGGAAAGGACCCGCGGGCAGCCCGCGAGCTGGCTCGCGACGTCCTGCAGCGCGTTGGGCTGGAGGACAAGCTCGATGCCTACCCCGATCAGTTGTCGGGCGGACAGCAGCAGCGCGTCGCAATTGCACGCTCGCTCGCCATGCATCCGCAGGTCATGCTGTTCGACGAGGTGACCTCCGCGCTCGATCCTGAGCTCACCGGAGAAGTCCTCAAGGTTCTCGAAGCCATGGCGAAGGAGGGCATGACCATGATTCTGGTCACCCACGAGATCGGCTTCGCACGCCGTTTCGGCTCCAGGGTGGTGTTCATGCACCAGGGCCAGATCTGGGAGGAGGGCGCGGCCGCCGCCACGCTCGCCAGTCCGCGCACCCGGGAGCTCGAAACCTTCCTCAGCGCAGTCCTGCACTGAGGACAATCAGGAGGAACACGACAATGCGCTCGATCTTTGCGGCACTTGCCGCCATCGCGATCGGGATTTTCGGCGCCGCCGAAGCCCGAGCCGACAAGCTCCAGGACATTCTCTCGAAGGGCGTGGTCCGCATCGGCGTGCCGCTCGATGCGCCACCCTTCGGCTCGCAGGATGCCAATCGCAATCCCATCGGCTTCGATATCGAGATGGCCGAGATGGTCGCGAAGGCGCTCGGGGTCAAACTCGAGATGCAGCAGATCACCGGAGCCAACCGCATCCCGTTCCTGCTCACCGACAAGGTGGACATCGTCATCTCGGTGATGGGGCTCACGCCGGAACGCGCCAAGCAGATCCAGTTCACTGCGCCGTACGCCAACACCTTCCTGGCGGTCTACGGGGCCAAGGCCGCCGAGGTCTCCGGTCCTGACAAGCTGGGCTCGCTCAAAGTCGCTGCGGCCAAGGGCACGACCCAGGAACTCGCCATCAGCGCGGCGAACCCAAAGGCGAACCTGATGCGCACCGAGGACGACGCCACCGCGGCGGCCGCTTATATTTCCGGCCAGGCCGACCTGATTGCCACCAACAGCATCGTTGCCCAAGCACTCGCCAAGCAGAATCCGAACAAGGAATTCGAGCGCAAGTTCACGATCCGGCGCAGCCCGGCCCATATGGGTGTACAAATGGACCAGCACAATCTGGTCCGCTGGCTCGACGGCTTCATCTTTTTCAATACGATGAACGGCGAACTCGATCGACTGCACCGCAAGTATCTCGATATGCCGATGGATCCATTGCCGTCTCTCTGAGGCACCGCAATCCGCCGGGCGGCCTCCGCCCGGCACCTCCTTTCCAGCAGGCTCGGCCGGACGTGCTCCGCGCCCGCTTGCGTGATCCCGTGAGCATCATGTCCGCTGTCTCCCAGCCCAGGCCTTCGAGCGCCTTCATCACTGTCGACCCTGACCGAAACGGCAAGCAGGTCGGTTTCATCATGATCCCGCATTCGCCCCACGATGACGCTTGGGGTGTCACGCGGGTACCGGTCGCTGTCATCAAGAACGGCGATGGCCCGACCGTGGTCCTCGAAGGCGGCAATCACGGTGATGAATACGAGGGGCCGATCACGATCTGCGACATGATCCGCGATTTGGATCCCGGGCGGATCCAGGGCCGTCTCATCCTCATGCCCGCCAACAATGTTCATGCGGTCGTGGCTGGGCAGAGGACCTCGCCGGTCGACGGCTTGAACTTCAACCGTACCTTTCCGGGCGATCCGCGTGGAACGATCACGCAGCAGATCGCGGCCTATGTCGCGGATCACATTTATCCGCTGGCCGACGCCTTCATCGACCTCCATTCGGGCGGCTCGTCCCTCGACATCATTCCGAGCGCCATCATCGAGCCGACCACCGATCCGGAACTTCATCGCCGCAACATTGCTGCGGTGCAGGCTTTCGATGCGCCCATGACAGTGGTGATCAGCAATCTGGGCGAACCGCGAACGGCTACCGCCGCCGCCTGCCGTTCTGGCCTCGTGACGGTGGGATCGGAGATGGGCGGCGGCGGCACCGTTTCCCTCGAGGCGCTCGAGGTCTGTCGTCGCGGCGTTTACAACGTGCTGGCCCACTTGGGCGTTCTGCCGTCTGACAACATCATGCCCCGCCGGAACGATGGGCAACTCTTCGAATTGCCGGGAACGGCGGCCTATGTATTCGCCACCGCCGATGGGATCTTTGAGCCGTTCCACCCAAATGGTACCGCCGTGAGGGCGGGCGAGCCGGCTGGACGGATCCATTGCACGTGGGATCCCACTCGTGCTCCCGAGACACTGCACTACGCGGCCGACGGCATCCTCTATGGCCGAAGGCAACCCGGACGGGTGCGGCCGGGAAACTGCTGCCTCGTCGTGGCGGCACCCTATCGAGGAGCTCTGTCGTGATCACAATCGACGACATCCTGTCCGCGCAGGAGCGCATTGCCCCTTTCATCCGGCGCACTCCAATCCTGCCGGCCATGCAGATGCGCGACGCAAGCAGGCTTAAGGGCCGCGTCACGCTCAAGCTCGAGCTCCTCCAGGTGGCCGGCTCGTTCAAGGCGCGAGGCGCCATGAACCGGGTGAAGACCCTGCCGCCGGAAAAACTGAGGCACGGGCTGGTGACAGCCTCTGGCGGCAACCATGGACTGGCTATTGCGCGGACCGCCTATGTGGCGGGCGTCACGGCCAAGATTTTCCTGCCCTCCAATGTCGCTCCCGACAAGGTGGCGAAGCTGAAAGGGTGGAACGCATCCGTCGAAATCGTCGGCTCCGTGTGGGATGAGGCCAACGAGGCCGCCCTGACTTTCGCGGCTAAAACCGACGCGACTTACGTGCACCCATTCAGCGACCCTGTTGTCGTCGCAGGCCAAGGCACGCTGGGATTCGAGATATTGGACGACATGCCGGACGTCGATACCATCCTGGTCGCAATTGGGGGAGGCGGGCTCATTGCTGGCCTTTCTACCGCCGTGAAGGCTCGACGCCCTCAGGTCAAAGTGATCGGAATCGAGCCGGTCGGGTCTCCCACGTTGCGAGCCTGCCTAGATGCGCAGCGCCTGGTCACGCTTGACAATATCAGCACGCGGGTGCCGACAATGGCCTGCCGACGAACGGACGAGGCTATCTTCGAAGCGGTGAGCCGCAATGTCGATGACATTATTCTCGTTACCGACGACGAGATGCAGGCTGCGGCCCGCTGGCTCTGGTTCGAGTTCGGCATTGCAGCCGATCTTTCGGGGGCAGCATCGATCGCAGCCTTGAAGGCCGGAAAAATCCCTCATTCACGAAGCGCTTATGTCTGCGCACTGATCTGTGGCGCCGGAACAGACGGTATGACATAGCTGTCGTAGTCGGTATTTGATCGGGCAGCCGGCGTCAGAGAGTGATCGGATTGAGCCTGTCCGACAGGATCAGGCTGCAATCATTTTCTCCTTTGCCAACGGCACCGCATCCAGGAAGGTCTGCATCGGCGTCTTGCCAAAGCACCACCGCCCCTGATCCGGCCGCTCCTCATTATAACTCCTCACCCAGGCACCCAGATCGCTCTGCAGCTCCGCCATCGAGCCATAGATCTTCTTGCGGAGGGCCACCCGATAGAACTCGCCCAGCACCGTCTTGTGGAAGCGTTCCATGATGCCGTCAGCCCGCGCCCGATGGCCATCTGATGATCGGCTGGAGCGCGTGGTCTTACGACTTATCGGCTCGGCCAAGGGCACTGATGCGAACCAAACCTGCCAATCTCGGCAAGCCTGTCTCCCACCAGGACGGGTTGGCACCGGATCTCCACCCTGCCGTTCTTGCGCGCCCGATGACGCTGCATGATCCAGCTCGCTCTCCGCCGGAGATTGCGAGATTCTGCCTGGGCGCGAACAATTGGAGATGACCATGACCAATGAGGAACAGGAAGACCTGACGGCGGAGCTCCTGGCGACCGATCAGGCGCTGGTCTTCATCGTGCGGTCGATTGCGACCCTGGCCGAGAAGGAGGGCATTCCACGGGAGGTGTTCTTCCGAACTTGGCTTGAGAATGGCATGCGGGCCATGGCCCGAACCCGACTGGTTGGCATTCCGCCGGAGCGACAGGAGAGGGTGCTGGAGAAAGCCCGTGCCCGCTATGAAGACCTCATCATGGCGTGTGCCACTCCACCGAGCTAGCCGCTCTGCGGTGAGGCCTCACGATCGAGGTCCTTTGGACATCGTCACGGGAGCGGCTGACGGGTCGGGCTGATGCGCAGCCGACTTCACTGGAGAACGCTGAAGAAGGAGTTCGAAGACGCTCTGCGCGAGCAGTGCTCAGGCGCGAAAAGTGGCTGCAGGATGATCCGACCTCTGAAGTAGCCATCTCACGGGATCGGGCGCAAGCACGGATGAAACGAGCCAAAGATAGAGGTGATCCAGCAAGGCCGCCTGTCGCTGAAGTGGGGTTTGCTCGACCGGATAGGGCACAACAAAAGAGGCCGCTCCCCAACAGGAGCGGCCGGTCTGACAGCGGCCAATCCGCCTCATGGGGTGAAGCGTCCTAAACCTTCAGGTCGACCGCCGCCTCCTTGCCCGTCCTGCGGTCGGACTGGATCTCGTAGGAGATCTTCTGCCCTTCGCTCAAGCCTCTGAGGCCGGCCCGCTCCACCGCGCTGATGTGCACGAACACATCCTTGCCGCCGGTGTCCGGCTGAATGAAGCCGTAGCCTTTGGTCTCGTTGAACCACTTCACAGTACCCGTCGCCATTGTCGTCTATAGTCCCTCTCTGCTGCGCGAATGGTGCCTTTCGGCCATTCTGCCTGTGCCGCCCGATCCCAGCGACGGAAGGCTAGTTGCGGTCCCAAGGGTTGGCAAGCATCAACGGCATGATCCTCCTCAAGGCCTCGACACCTTTGGATAGCTGGACGACGCTTGTCGGCGGGCGCACAAGAGACGTAAGCGCGCAAATCTCCGCACCTTTTCATTGATGAAGCAGTGATGGAGTCTGTGTCCGCAATGGAGACTGTGGACGCAATGACATTGAATAGCGCGGACCTTCCGGGGCAGCTGAGGGTTGTCAGGGTTCCTCGCAACGGGAAGCGGTGGTTTAATTCGGTTGAGAAGGAGCGCTTGATCGATGCATGCCTTGAGCCGGGGGTGTCGGTTGCAGGGCTCGCGCTGGCGCACGGGATCAACGCTAATCAATTGCGCAAGTGGGTCAAGCTGCGCCAGGACCGGAAGGCGACCGAGAAAGCGTTGCCGGTTATGCGTAGCTGCGCGCCGTCGGCCTTCGTTCCGGTGGTTGAGACCGCGCCGATGGCGCGGCTGCCGACCACGTCAGCTCGGCCGCCATCGGCATGCGTCCGCGTGAAGGCGTCGCTGCCGAACGGTGTGCGGCTTGAGCTTGAAGATGTGGATGCGCAGGTTCTGTCGGCGATGATCGAAGCGCTGGGACGTTGCGATGTTCCGGCTGGCTGATGATCTGCGCGTCTATCTTCACCGGGATCCGATCGACTTCCGGGCGGGGATCAACAGCCTTGCGATCCTGGTCGAGCAGTCGATGGGCCACAACCCGTTCGAGCGCGCGGTGTTTGCCTTCTGCAATCGCCGTCGCACCCGGATAAAGTTGCTGTTCTTCGATCGGTCGGGCTTTGTGCTGGTGCTGAAGGCGCTGACGGAAGACAAGTTCCGCTGGCCTCGGCGGCAGGAGACGGTGGTGTCGCTTAACGCCGAGCAATTGCACTGGCTGCTCGACGGCATTGATCTCGACGCGATGGTCCGCCATCCGGTGCGGCAATATCAGTTTGTCGGCTGAACTTGGCCGTTGACGTCGGGGAAGGCTTCCGATTCAAGACTGCGATGAATCGAACCGGCCCCCCGACCGTTGCGGAGTTGATGGCGCTTCTGGCGGCCAATGCTGCCGAAATCGCCGCGCTGAAGGCTGAGAGGGAAATCCTTGCGCAGCGCGTGTTCAAGCTCGAGGAAGAACTGGCGCTCGCGCAATTGCATCGTTTTGCGGTTTTGTTGCGCGGATCGGATTGTGCA